>JBIQHO010000121.1:0-9662 GCA_044508545.1 Bradyrhizobiaceae bacterium
GTGCAGGAAGGCTGCGACAAGTTCTGCACCTTCTGCGTCGTGCCCTATACGCGCGGCGCGGAGGTGTCGCGCCCGGTGGCGAAGATCGTCGAGGACGTGCAGCGCCTCGCCGACAACGGCGTGCGCGAGATCACCCTGATCGGGCAGAACGTCAACGCCTATCACGGTGACGGTCCCGACGGACGGCCCTGGCCGTTCGGCAAGCTGCTGCATCGCCTCGCCGCAATTCCGGGCATCGTCCGCCTGCGCTACTCCACCAGCCATCCGCGCGATGTCGAGGAGACGCTGATCGAGGCGCACCGCGATCTCGACGTGCTGATGCCGTTCGTGCATCTGCCGGTGCAGTCCGGCTCCGACCGGATCCTCGCGGCCATGAACCGCAAACATACCGCCGCCGATTACCGTCGCGTGATCGACCGGCTTCGCCGCGCCCGGCCGGACATTGCGTTCTCGTCGGACTTCATCGTCGGCTTCCCCGGCGAAGCCGAGGAAGATTTCGCCGCAACCCTCGCGCTCGTCGACCAAATCGGATACGCTGCCGCCTATTCGTTCAAGTATTCGCCGCGGCCGGGGACGCCGGCGGCGGACATGCGGGAGACGGTTTCAACGGCCGACATGGAGGCACGACTGGAGCGGCTTCAGGGCCTGATCGACAGCCAGCAATCCGCCTTCAACAGGGCGGCGATCGGCAGCACGGTCGATGTGCTGTTCGAGCGCGCCGCGCGCAAGGCGGGCCAGATCGTTGGCCGCACCGCCTATCTGCAGCCCGCGCATGTCATGGCGTCCGCCGATATTATCGGAAAGGTGCTGCCCGTCGCCATCGACAGCCTCGAGCGCTACAGCCTGCTCGGATCGCTCGCCGATCCGCGCTCGTCCTCGGCCTCCGGCGACGCGAGAGATCCTGCGCTGACGGCGCCGCCCCAAGCGATCATGGGAGCCTGAACCCTTGCCCAAGAGCGCATCGGATTCGCCTTCAATCGCCCCCGGCCAGAAAATCGACATGCAAGCCCCGCCCGAAACGCAAGTCGTCATCGATTTCGACGACAATCGCGCGGTGTCGGCGATGGTCGGACCCTACGGACAGAACCTGGCGCAGGTCGAACGGCGGCTCGGCGTGGTGGTGGATTCCCGCGGCAACCACATTACCATCGCCGGATCGCGCGACGGCTGCGACGCCGGACGGCGCGTGCTGGAAACGCTCTATACCCAGGCGGCGCAGGGTCATGACCTCACGCAGGGCGAGGTCGAGGGGGCGATCCGCGCGGTGATCGCACAGGGCTCGCTGTTCGAATACGACCCCAAGGCGCCGCGTTCGACGTTTGAGGCCATCAACCTGCGCAAGCGTCCGGTGCGGGCGCGCACCGCCGCGCAGGATGCCTACATCCGCGCACTGAAACATCATGAACTGGTGTTCGGCATCGGCCCCGCGGGCACCGGCAAGACCTGGCTTGCGGTGGCGCAGGCCGCGCAACTGTTCGAGCGCAAGGAAGTCGATCGCATCATCCTGACGCGGCCGGCGGTCGAGGCCGGCGAACGGCTCGGCTTCCTGCCGGGGGACCTGCGCGAAAAAGTCGATCCCTACCTGCGGCCGATCTACGATGCGCTGTATGACCTGATGGATTCCCGCATCGTCGAACGCGCGCTGCAATCCGGCGAGATCGAGATCGCGCCGCTCGCCTTCATGCGCGGCCGCACCTTGACCAACGCCGCGATCATCCTTGACGAGGCGCAGAACACCACCTCGATGCAGATGAAGATGTTCCTGACGCGGCTCGGCGAAAACAGCCGCATGATCGTCACCGGGGACCCTTCCCAGGTCGACCTGCCGAACGGCCAGACCTCGGGACTGGCGGAGGCGACGCGGCTGCTCGACGGCGTCGAGGGCGTGGCGCAGGTGAAATTCACCGCCGATGACGTGATCCGCCATGAACTGGTGGCGCGAATCGTCGCCGCCTATGAGGGGCTGCCGCAGCGGCCGGCAGCCAAAAAATCATGACGCCGGAGACGCCTGGAAAAGGCGGCCGGTCTCCGCGACGGGCCGGCGCCGGCGAAAGACATACGATGACCCTCTCCGCTTCGCCTGCTACCGAAATTCTGGTCGTCGCCGAATGCTGGCGCGCCGAGACCGATGCCGAAGCGATCATTCTGCGCGCCGTCGAGGCCGCCGCCGGGATGCTCGATACGGACACCGGCGATGCCGAACTCGCGATCATGCTGACCGACGACGCCGGCATCCGCACGCTCAATGCCAACTGGCGCGGCATCGACAAGCCGACCAATGTCCTGTCGTTCCCGGCGCTGCAGCCGACCGGCCCGTCCCTGCCCGGCGATCCGCCGCGCATGCTCGGCGACATCGCGATCGCCTATGAGACCACCCGCCGCGAAGCCGACGACGAAGGCAAGGCCTTCGACCATCACCTGAGCCATCTCGCGATCCATGGCTTCCTGCATCTGATCGGTTACGACCACGAAACCGATGAAGAGGCCGGGGAGATGGAAAACCTCGAGCGCGAAATTCTGGCGCGGCTCGGCATACCCGATCCCTACGCGCAAGAACGGATGACCTGAGTGGCCCCGGAGGAAGACCCCAGCGACAGCAGGCCGCCGCAGGACAACCGCAACCTGCCGGTGACGGTGCACAACGGCGAGGTGCTGCGCCCGGTCTCCGAACGCTGGCTGATGCGGGCGATCCGCTCGCTGTTCGGATGGAAAGCGGGATCGGTCCGCGCCGATCTTCAGGTGGTGCTCGACGCCTCGACGTCCGACGAGACCAGTTTCACCCCCGTCGAGCGCACCATGCTGCGCAATATCCTCGGCCTGCATGAACGTCGCATCGCCGATGTCATGGTCCATCGCGCCGACATCGTCGCGGTCAAGCGTGATATCCCGCTCGGCGAACTGATCCACGTATTCGAGAGCGCGGCGCATTCCCGTCTCGTCGTCTACGACGAAAACCTCGACGATCCCGAAGGCATCGTTCATATCCGCGACCTGCTCGCGTTCATGGCCGTGCGGGCGCGCACCGCGCTGCCGTCCAGGGCGAAACGCAAAAAAACGCCGCCGGCCGGTCTCGACCTGCGCGCCGTCGATCTGGCGCTGCCGCTGAGCGAAGCCAACATCACCCGCAAGCTGCTCTACGTGCCGCCGTCGATGCCGGCGATCGACCTGCTGGCGCAGATGCAGGCGACCCGCATCCATCTGGCGCTCGTGGTCGACGAATATGGCGGCACCGACGGCCTGGTGTCGATCGAGGACATCGTCGAGCAGATCGTCGGCGAAATCGACGACGAGCACGACGGCGACGAGCCGCCCTCGATCGTGCGGCAGGCCGACAATTCCTTTATCGCCGATGCGCGCGCCAGTCTCGAGGACGTCCGCGCCATGATCGGCGACGCCTTTGAAACCGGCGAAGCGGGCGAGGACGTCGATACGCTCGGCGGCTTTCTCGTCACCCATGTCGGCCGCCTGCCGGTGCGGGGCGAGGTCATTTCGGGACCGGGTCCGTTCGAGATCGAGGTGCTCGACGCCGACCCGCGCCGCGTCAAGCGGCTGCGGATCGGGCTGCGCAAGGAACGGCCCGCCGTCCGGCCGCGCGACGGGCGGCGGCGCGAGGCCGCGCCGGATGCGCCGTCGCAACCACCGGGCGACGACCCCGCCTCTCCCTCACCGCCGGGCGATGGAGGCGAAACCCCGTGAGCGTTGCAGCCAGCATCCGCACCGCCAGCCTTCCCGTCACTCTGGCGTGGGGCTGGAAACGCGCCGTCATCGCGCTTCTCGCCGGGGCGGCGTCCTCGCTTGCGATGGAGCCCTTCAACGCCTGGCCGGTGTTGTTCGTCACCTTTCCGCTTGCGACCTGGCTGATCGACGGCGCCGGCGCTGGTCGCCTCAATGGCGTGCCGGCCGCGGCGCTCTCGGGGTGGCTGTTCGGCCTCGGCTATTTCGTTCCGGGACTGTACTGGATCGGCAACGCCTTTTTGGTCGACGCCCAGACCTTCGCATGGCTGATGCCGTTCGCGATCCTCGGCCTGCCGGCCTATCTCGCGCTCTTCACCTCGCTCGGCTTCGCGCTGGCGCGCTGGATCTGGACCCGCGACGCCTCGCGCATTCTCGCGCTCGCCGCGGCGCTCACGATCAGCGAATGGCTGCGTGGACATGCGCTGACGGGATTTCCGTGGAACGCATTCGGTTACGCGCTGACGGAGCCTTTGGCGCTGGCGCAAACGGCGTCACTGATCGGACTGTGGGGCCTGACGTTCCTCAGTGTCGCGATTTTTGCGAGCCCGGCCGTGCTGATCGACGGAAGCAGCCGAAGACCATGGATCGCCCCGATCGCCGCCGGCGCCCTGCTCGTCGCCATGGGCGTCTACGGCGCGGTCAGGCTATCGCGTCATCCGACCGAGTTTGTCGACCACGTCAAGCTGCGCATCATGCAGCCCAATCTGGAGCAGGATGCGCGGTTCAACTATTCCGCCAAGGCTGCGGTAATGCGGAAATACCTGACGCTCTCCGACCGTGCCACGGGGCCGCACTCGGCCGGCGTCAGCGGGGCCACCATCCTGATCTGGCCGGAATCGGCGTTTCCGTTTTTTCTCGCCCGCGAAGCCGACGCCATGGCCGAGATCGCCGACCTCCTGCCGAAGGGTACGATCCTGATCACCGGCTCGGTGCGCGCGCCGGACCTGCCGCCGGGCGTCCGCATCACCCGGGCCTACAATTCGATCTACGTCATCGACGACGACGGCAGCATCCTGTCGGTTTACGACAAGCTCCATCTGGTGCCGTTCGGCGAATTCCTGCCGTTCCAGGGCCTGATGGAAAAGCTCGGCTTCGTTCAACTCACCAAGGTCCAGGGCGGCTTCATTCCGGGGACGGCGCGGCGGACCCTCGAGCTGCCGAACGCGCCGAGCGTGCTGCCGCTGATCTGCTATGAGGCGATCTTTCCGGGCGACATCGGATCCCGCGGCGCCCGGCCCGGCTGGATCGTCAACCTCACCAATGACGGCTGGTTCGGAATCAGCACGGGCCCCTATCAGCACCTGCAGCAGGCGAGGCTGCGGGCGATCGAGGAAGGGCTTCCGCTGGTGCGGGCGGCGAACACCGGTATTTCGGTGGTGACGGATCCGGTAGGACGGATTGTCGCACGCCTGGACCTCGGCATCGAAGGCGTGCTGGATTCCCGACTGCCCGCCGCGATTCCCCCGCCGCCCTACGCTCGCGCCGGCGACGTCCCCGCCGCGATCATGGTGATCTTCGGCCTCGCATTGGCGGTTCGACGGCGTCGCAAACCCTGACGGCGGCGGCGCGTGGGGCGCAGCGCCTCATCCCACGATCGACATAATTTGTGTAACAATTTGCACGACTGATATAATGCGACGAATGGAACCGGCCGGGATTGACTGCGGATTTTTATCACGCGATCGGGTTAAATCTGGCGTTGATAGCTATCTCCCGGGAATCGCTATTCTCATTGTAGGAGACCTACGAGATGTCGACCAAGGCGCCCAATCCTGTTGACAGGCATGTCGGCAGCCGTGTGCGCATGCGCCGCATCATGCTCGGCATGAGTCAGGAGAAGCTGGGCGAGGCGTTGGGACTGACATTCCAGCAGATTCAGAAGTACGAGAAAGGCACCAACCGCGTCGGCGCCAGCCGCATCCAGCAGATCTCCGAAATCCTGCAGGTCCCGGTCTCGTTCCTGTTCGAGGGCAGTCCGGGCACGGGCGTCGCCAGGGTCGAGGGTCTGAGCGAAGCGCCGTCCCCTGCCTATGTTTCCGATTTTCTCGCGACTTCCGAAGGTCTCGCGCTGACCCGTGCGTTCACGCGGATCACCGACCCGAAGCTCCGCCGCAGCATTGTCGACATGGTCGAGCAGATCGCGGCGCGCGAACCGCCGGACCGTCGCTAGGCGGACGTGACCATAGCACCGCCTCCGCCCCACGTCGTCATGACGGCGGCCGCGACCGATCCTCGCGACCGTCGGCCGGCGACCGACGACGCGTCGTTCCAGCGCGACGCGGCCCGCGATTCCGGGCAAGGCTCGTTCTTCGGCCGCCGCAAGGGACACAAGCTGCGCCCGCACCAGAGCGAACTGATCGCGGAGTTGCTGCCACGCCTCGATATCGCTCCCGGCGAGCGCGGACCGTTCGACCCGGCTGTGCGGTTCGACCACCCCATTGAGGGGGTACGTATCGAGATCGGGTTCGGCGGCGGCGAGCATCTCGTCGCCGAGGCACGGGCGTTTCCGCGCACCGGCTTCATCGGCTGCGAACCCTACGTCAACGGCATGGCCAAGATCCTCACGCAGATCGAGGCGCACGACATCGGCAACGTCCGCCTGTTCGCCGGAGACGCATCGGACCTGCTGGCATGGCTGCCGCGCGCATCGCTGGCGCGGATCGATCTGATCCATCCCGACCCGTGGCCGAAGCGCCGGCATTGGAAACGCCGTTTCGTGCAGGACGCGACCATCGCGGAGATGGCGCGCGTGCTTCGGCCGGGCGGCGAATTCCGCTTCGTCAGCGACATCGCCGACTACTGCGCATGGACGCTGTCGCACTTCGCCCGCTCGCCGGACTTCCAGTGGCTTGCCGAACGCGCCGAGGACTGGCGCAACCCGTGGCCGGGCTACACCATGACGCGCTACGGCCGCAAAGCGACGCGCGAAGGCCGTCGCGCGACGTATCTGCGGTTCGGGCGAACAAGCTGATCGTTGCGACACAGTATCTGGCGCGATGGCGATAAAGGCGATCTTCTTCGATGTTGGAGAAACGCTGGTGGACGAAACCCGCCAGTGGTTTTCATGGGCGGACTGGCTTGGCGTATCCCCTCTTGCTTTCAGCGCCGCGCTGGGGAAAACCATCGCGGAAGGCCGGCATCACAGGCGCGTCTTCGATATCTTCAAGCCCGGCTTCGACCTGCATCAGGCTGAAGCGGCGCGGCAAGCTGAGGGAAACCGTTACGTCATCGAGCCTCGCGACTTTTATCCCGATGCAATGGCAGCCCTTCGCAGGCTGAAGGCCTCGGGATATGTCGTTGGAATCGCCGGGAACCAGCCTGAGGAAACCGAAGCCGCGCTGCGACTGTCCGGTATCGCAGCAGACCACATTGCATCCTCGGCGCGATGGGGGATCGAAAAGCCGTCGCCCGGCTTCTTTGCAAAAATTGTCGAAGTCTCCGGCTGCGCCGCCAACGAGGTCGCATATGTGGGCGATCGACTGGATAACGATGTTCTGCCTGCAAAGAAGGCCGGTTTGCTGTCAGTCTTCATCGTCCGAGGGCCGTGGGGGCATATTCATGCCCGGGATCCCGAAGCCTCCCAAGCTTGACGAACTGCCGGCGGCGCTCCGGCACGTTGTGTAAAGGCTCACCAGGTCGAACGACTTGACACGATCCGAATGAAAATCAGCTCCCGTGTCTCCCCGGACCTTGCCGAGGGGTACGAAAACGGCTATGTTTGTGGAAACTTTCTCATACGATCGCGTATCGAGAGTGGGCCCTCCGGACCCGCTCTTTTTTATTTCCTGAACGGACCTGATGCGTCGCGGCAGGTTCTTTCAGGCGTGCAACCGCCGGACCGGACAAGACCATGGTCCGGTAAAGCCAGTGACCGCCGGACTTAACTTTGACCCTGGATATGACCGATCCCGTAGCCCAGATCCCGGATCACGACCTGCTCGCCGAGCCGCGTCTGGTGGTCGAGCCGGGCATCGCTGCGCGGGTCTCGTCAGTGGTCGCCCCGGTCCTGCAAGGCATGGGATACCGCCTGGTCCGCATCAAGGTGTCGGGCGAGGCCGGCTGCACCGTGCAGATCATGGCCGAGCGGCCGGACGGATCGATGCAGATCGAGGATTGCGAGGCAATCTCCAAGGCGCTGTCGCCGGTGCTCGATATCGCCGATCCGATCGACAGGGCCTACCGGCTGGAAATTTCCTCCCCCGGCATCGACCGGCCACTGGTGCGCCGGTCCGACTTCGAACGCTACGCCGGCCACCTCGCAAAGATCGAGATGGCGGTCGCCCATCAGGGCCGCAAGCGGTTCCGCGGCACGCTTCGGGGCGTGGAGGACAATGCGGTGCGCCTGCATCGGGACGACGTCCGGAACGACGACGACAGCGAGGTCCTTCTGGTCATGGAGGATATCGCCGACGCCCGCCTGATTCTGACCGACGAGCTGATCGCCGAATCGATGCGGCGGGGCAAGATCGCGGAACGCGAGATGAAGCGGAATCTCGGCATTCTGCCTCCATCCCCCTCGCATGCAAAACCCGATTCGTCGAGACCCGACGCGCCGAAATCGAAACTCAGGGGCAAGGCGAAAGTCCCCGCAAGGGCGCCGCCGAAAAACACCAAGCAACACCGCCTGGCCGCAGAACGACTGCGGCGCGGCGATATCGATCCCATCGAAGGAGAATAAGTCATGGCCGCTGTCAGCGCCAACAAGCTCGAGCTGCTTCAGATCGCGGACGCGGTGGCGCGGGAAAAGACCATCGACCGCGGCATCGTGATCGCCGCGATGGAGGACGCCATCGCCAAGGCGGCCCGCGCCCGCTACGGCAGCGAGACCGATGTTCATGCGGAGATTCACCCCAAGACCGGCCAGCTCCAGCTCACCCGCCACATGCTGGTGGTCGACCAGGTCGAGAACGCCGCCAACCAGATCTCGCTGAAAGACGCCCAGAGGGCCAACCCGGGCGCACAGATCGGCGACACCATCGCCGACACGCTGCCGCCGCTGGAATATGGCCGCATCGCCGCGCAGTCCGCCAAACAGGTGATTGTGCAGAAGGTGCGCGAGGCCGAGCGCGACCGGCAGTATCAGGAATTCAAGGACCGAATCGGCGACATCGTCAACGGCATCGTCAAGCGCGTCGAATACGGCAGCGTGATCGTCGACCTCGGCCGCGGCGAGGCCGTCATACGGCGCGACGAGATGCTGCCGCGCGAGGTGTTCCGCAACGGCGACCGCGTCCGCGCCTATATTTTCGACGTGCGGCGCGAAACCCGCGGTCCGCAGATCTTCCTGTCGCGCACCCATCCGCAGTTCATGGTGAAGCTGTTCGCGCAGGAAGTGCCGGAAATCTATGACGGCATCGTCGAGATCAAGGCGGTGGCGCGCGATCCGGGTTCTCGCGCCAAGATCGGCGTGATCTCGCGGGACTCCTCGGTCGACCCCGTCGGCGCCTGCGTCGGCATGCGCGGCTCGCGCGTCCAGGCCGTCGTCAACGAGTTGCAGGGCGAGAAGATCGACATCATCCCCTGGTCGCCGGACATCGCGACCTTCGTCGTCAACGCGCTGGCGCCGGCGGAAGTCGCCAAGGTCGTGATCGACGAGGACCGCGAGCGGATCGAGGTCGTGGTCCCCGATACCAACAACCAGTTGTCGCTGGCGATCGGGCGGCGCGGACAGAACGTGCGCCTCGCATCGCAACTCACCGGGTGGGATATCGACATCCTGACCGAGCAGGAGGAATCGGAGCGCCGCCAGGCCGACTTCGAGAACGCCACCCGCATGTTCATGGAGGCGCTCAACGTCGACGAGGTCGTCGGACAGCTTCTGGCGTCGGAAGGATTTACCTCGGTTGAGGAGCTGACGCTGGTCGACCCGCGGGAACTCGCCGTCATCGAGGGATTCGACGACGACACCGCAGGCGAGCTGCAGAGCC
>JBIQHO010000122.1:0-9643 GCA_044508545.1 Bradyrhizobiaceae bacterium
GCTTCAACCTGAAGCCACCACTAGAAACTCAGAGGTCTCCATGAAAACGTTCGCCATCTCCGCACTGACCGTCCTCGGTTTCGCGCTTGCTAGCGTAGGCAGCTCGTCCGCGGCGGACGTAGAGGCCGGAAAATCAGCCTTCAACAAGTGCATGGCCTGTCATACCATCGGCCCGGGCGCCACGAACAAGGTCGGACCGGAACTGAACGGTCTGGACGGACGCAAGGCCGGTAGCTTGCCGGGCTACTCATTTTCAGACGCCATGAAGAATTCCGGCATCACCTGGAATCAGGCGGAGTTCGAGTCGTACATCAAGAACCCCAAGGCCAAGATTCCGGGCATCAAGATGGTGTTCGCCGGCATCACCAAGCAGAGCGAACTCGACAATCTCTGGGCCTACGTCTCGCAGTTCGATAAGGACGGCAAGATCGCGGCGAAGTAACGCGCACAGAGCGTGATCCGATCAAGTCGAACCGGAGCATGCTCTCGAAACTGTTGTCTGATCGCATTGCTTGCGGTGAAACGACAGCCACTTCGCGGGAAAAATGCTCACGAGCGTTTTTGAGCGAAGTTGAGACCGGTTCGCGTGAAGAAAACGCGTCAAATAAAAATATAGAGCCGCTTCCGATTCCATCAGAAGCGAAAAGGCTCTAGCAATCCCCTGCCGGCATCATGGCCGGCAGGGCAGCCTGCACCACAAGACCGCGCGCACGCGCATCGGTCACGCCGACCGCGCGCAGCGCCAGCAGGGTCGCGGTCTGCACGACGTCGCGGAGCCTCGCTGCATCATCGAGGTTGTCCGGCGCCAGCGGACCGACAAGAGATTCATGCAGAGCGCCAAGCAGCGCGGTCGCGGCCAGCGACGTATCCTGCGCCGGCAGATGTCCGGCACGTTGCGCGGCGGCGATACGCGCTTCAATCTCCCCGGCGATTTCGCGGCGGCTTTCCAGCCGCGTCGCAGCCACATCGACATCGACCGGTTCAGCCAGAATGCCCCAGGCCAGTTTCCGATGCGACACAACATGCACGGCGACGGTGGCGAGGGCGGCAGCGAGCGCCGAAGACGGCCCCGGCGCTGCGTCGGCTGCGGCGCGTATCGCGGTCAGTTCGTCGCGCGAGACTTCCTTGATCAGTTCGGAAATCAGATCCGCCTTCGAGGGGAAATAACGATAGACCGTGCCGGCAGCGACGTCGGCGCGAACCGCGACCGGCGCGATCTGCACCGCCGCCATGCCGCCGCTAATGGCCGTATCACGCGCTGCCGCCAGGATGGCGCGCCGCCGCGCCGCAAGGCGCTTCATGACCTGATGGGTGCGCCGATACACCATGCGCGTATGTCCCTACAGCGCTTTCAAGCGAAGCATATCCTCGCGCGCCCGAGAAACAGATACCGGTTCGCGTGAAGAAAACGCGTCATATCAAATCCTAGAGCCCGCTCCTGAACTCTGGAGGTCCCGCTTCAACTTGCGTTGAAGCAGCCTCTCACCTGTCCTCCTGACCGGGCATGATCTCATCCTGAAACCAGTCTCCACCCCGGATCGAATCCTAGGCAGGCTTTTTCGGATCATGCCCCGGCGGGCATTGCCGGCTCTGGCAGCGGAAGGACTGAATACCTGTTCAGGCCGGAAGGCAAGCAGCATTCAAACCGCCCCGCCACGATCGTCATCACGGCCAGCAGCGTACCTGTGATCGGATGCGCAGTCCCGCCTGCGCCTCCCTGTCGGAATGCGTCCGTGCGCTACGGCGTGCGAGCGGACATCGCAGACATCAGAGGTGAAGCATCTTCAACACGCCAAGCCCTTGGAGGCCGACGAAGATGAGATAGATGGCAATGACGAAATTGAGGAAACGCGGCATCAGCAGGATCAGGATGCCTGCGATCAATGCCACGATGGGTTGGATATGCGCTGCTGTGATGACCATTGAGAATATCTCCGCTGAAGCGATTTGCGAATCGCGAAAAAGTTTATCCGCCGCGCCCGCTTCGTGATAGCGGCCGCAGCCGAGGCTGCCGGTTCCGCCTCATTTATGGCGTTGCCGAAAATTGCCGCAGAAATGCCGAGCCGCCTGGGGGAACGTTGGCAGGCCGGATGAATTGGCATGACAACCCGACTGCGCGCGAAAGGAGCGCGTTCGGCATCGTTGAAGTGTTCGACACCACAAAGGAGGTCAACCGATGCGCAATACGGCCCTGGCTGTTGCTACACTTGTGACTGCACTCGGCACCACGTTCGCCGCTCACGCGCAAGGCGCCACCGTCGGCGTCGCGCCGTCGACCGATATGCCCGTCACCCAGCAGGTCGAAGTCGATCCCCACGGCGGGATTGTCGACGATCAGCGTCCGGCGTTTCGCGAATACGTCGTGACCGAGCGCATTCCTTCCTACACCGTTTCGCAGCGCATCGTTGTCGGCACGGTGCTGGCCGATGAAGGCGTGACCCTCTATGACGTGCCGCAGCGTTTCGGCGCGACGCCGTATCGCTACACCGTCGTGAATGGTGAAACCGTGCTGATCGAGCCGCGCACGCGCCGCATCATGCAGGTGATCGACTGATGCTTCCACATCGGGTCTCGCATCGCTTCGATGGCCCGCCTTCGGCATTTTCCTTCAAGCGATTCGTGTGACGACAACGGCACGATCGGAGCCGCCGCCACGCGGGTAGAAGGAGCCCCGTCCCGCCACCTCCAGGGACGGGGTTTCCGGTTTACCGCGAGGGCGCGGACGCTGCTGCGTCAATCCTGAATTCTCGAAAAATCCGCGACAGCGCGCGTGGCGTCGCGAATTTGGTTGAGCAGTTTCAGACGGTTTTCACGGATCTTCGGATCGTCGTCGTTGACTTTCACGTGCTCGAAAAAGGCATCGACTGCGGGGCGCAGTGTCGCCATCGCCGCCATGGCGGCGGCGAAGTCCTCGTTGGCCACGGCAGCGCTCGCCTCACGCTTGGCTTCATCGATGGCCTTTGCGAGTACTTTCTCTTCGTCTGTCCTGTAAAGCGAGGCGTCCGGCGCGCCGTCGAACGTGCGCTTGTCCCTCTTTTCTTCAATGGCGAGGATGTTCGACGCGCGCTTGGTGCCGGCCAGCAGGTTCTTGCCGTCGTCGGTGTCGAGGAATTTTCCGAGCGCCTCGACGCGGCGGACGATCATCAGGAGATCGTCCTGTCCCTCTAATGAAAACACCGCGTCTACCAAGTCGTGCCGCGCGCCCTGCTCGCGGAGCTGGACTTTCAGGCGATCGGCGAAGAAGGAGAGGAGGTTGGGCACGCGGCTATCTATAGGCCGCCCACCAAAAGTTATCGTGTGGTGCAGGGCCGCATCATGACCGCGGATTTGATACGTCGCGCCCTGGGGATCTGAGCGATGCTGGCTGTTTGCGTATCGAGCTATGTCACGTCCGACCTGTACAAAATGGCTTGATACCATGTTAGCAAATGCAGCCGATATTGAATTTTCCAGCACTAGCCTGATCACCCCCAGTGCCGCCCTTCGCAGTGCATAGGGGTCCTTGCTGCCGGTTGGCTTTTCATCCATCGCCCAGAAGCCGACCAGCGTGTCGATCTTGTCGGCAAGCGCGACTGCGACGCTTACGGGATCGCTGGGCACGCGGTCGTTCGGCCCCTGCGGCTTGTAGTGCTCCTCGCAAGCCGCGGCGACCGACGCATCCTCGTCCTGCGCGAGCGCGTAGTATTTTCCCATCAGACCCTGCAACTCGGGGAATTCGCCGACGACTTCGGTCAACAAATCAGCCTTGCACAGCCGCGCCGCGCGCTTCGCCTTCGCGACGAGCTTTTCTTTTTCCGCGCCCTGCGCGGTTGGCACGACCAGCGGCGCGATCTCGGCAGCCAGACGTTCGATGCGCTCGATCCGCTCGGCCTGGGTGCCGAGCTTTTCGTGAAACACGATCTGCTCGAACTTCGGCAGCCGGTCCTCGAGCTTCGTCTTGAGGTCTGTGTCGTAGAAGAATTTCGCGTCCGACAGCCGCGCGCGGATCACGCGCTCGTTGCCGGCGATGATCGCCTTGCCGCCGTCGCTCGCCTCGATATTGGCGACGAGGATGAAGCGGCTAGCCAGCTTATTGGTCTTGGGATCGTTGACGACAAAACACTTCTGGTTGTTACGGATGGTGGCGCGGATCACCTCGCCCGGTATCGATAGAAATTCTGCATCGAACGAGCCCATCAGCACCACCGGCCACTCGACGAGGCCCGCGACCTCGTCAAGCAGCACCTGATCCTCGATCAGCTCATGGCCTTGCGCGAACGCCAACTCCTTCGCGTCGGCGAGAATGATGTCCTTGCGTCGCTGCGGATCGAGCACGACTTTCGCGTCGTGCAGCTTCGACTGGTAATCCTCGAAGCGGCGTACGCTGAATTCGTCCGGCGCCATGAACCTGTGACCGCGCGTGACCTGTCCGGTTTTGATGCCGGCGACTTCGAACGGCACCACCTCCGGCTCCTCGGTCTCCATGTCGAAGGTGGCAACGATCGAATGCAGCGGCCGCACCCATGTCAGCGCGCCGGGCCTGGCCGAACGCTCGCCCCAGCGCATCTGCTTCGGCCACGGAAAGGTTCGCACGATCACGGGCAGGAATTCCGCGAGCACGTCGATCGCCGCGCGGCCGGGCTTCTCGATCAGCGCGACGTAGAAATCGCCCTTCTTCGGATCGCGCTGGATTTTGGCTTCATCCAGTGATTTCAATCCGGCCGCTTTCAGAAAGCCCTGCACCGCGGCGTCGGGCGCGCCGACCTTCGGTCCCTTGCGCTCATCCTTGAGATCGGGTTGACGCAGCGGGACGCCGTGCACCGTGAGCGCGAGACGGCGCGGCGTGACGAAGGCTTTCGCGCCCTCATAAACAAGACCCTCGGCGACCAGCTTGTCGGTGACCATCCGGCGCAGGTCGTCCGCCGCCTTCGCCTGCATGCGCGCGGGAATTTCCTCGGAGAATAGTTCAAGCAGAAGATCGGGCATCGCTCAGACGCCGCCCGCGTCAGTATGGAGCCACGCCTCGCCGCAGGCCTTCGCCAGTTCGCGCACGCGCAGGATGTAGCTTTGCCGCTCGGTCACGGAGATCACGCCGCGCGCGTCGAGCAGATTGAAGACGTGGCTCGCCTTGATGCACTGGTCGTAGGCCGGCAGCGCCATCAGGTGCGCCGCGTGCTTGCCGGGCTGCTTCGGATCGTCCTGCCAGCCCGCGTCGAGATATGTTTTGCACGCGCTTTCGGCCATCCTGAACTGCTCGAACAGCATCACGGTGTCGGAGTGCTCGAAGTTATGCCGCGAATATTCCTGCTCGGCCTGCAGGAAGACATCGCCGTAGCTCACCTTGTCAGCGCCCTCGCGGCCGTTGAAATTGAGATCGTAGACGCGGTCGACGCCTTGCACGAACATCGCCAGCCGCTCCAGCCCGTAGGTGAGTTCGCCCGCCACCGGCGCACATTCGACGCCCGCCACCTGCTGGAAATACGTGAACTGGCTGACCTCCATGCCGTCGCACCAGCACTCCCACCCCAAACCCCACGCCCCCAGCGTCGGGCTTTCCCAATCGTCCTCGACGAAACGGATGTCGTGCAGCGCGCTGTCGACGCCGATCGCGGCCAGCGATTTCAGATACAGGTCCTGGATGTCAGGCGGCGACGGCTTGAGGATCACCTGGAACTGATAGTAGTGCTGCAGGCGGTTGGGATTCTCGCCGTAGCGGCCGTCCTTGGGGCGGCGCGAGGGCTGCACATAGGCTGCGTTCCAGCGTTTCGGCCCCAGCGCGCGAAGCGTGGTCGCGGGATGGAAGGTGCCCGCCCCCACCTCCATGTCATAGGGCTGCAAAATCACGCAGCCATAGTCCGCCCAGTAGCGTTGCAGGGTCAGGATCAAGCCCTGGAACGAGCGTTCCGGGCGCATGTGCGGAGGCAGGGAATCCATCGGACTTGTCGGAGATTCGGGTGAATGCGCGGCGACCGTATCGGCCGGAGAAACCCAAATCAAGCGATGGCCGAACAAGGGCTACCGTAATGGCCGGCATTCCATCGAACGGCGGCGCGCACAACCCGGTCCGCCGGCCTCACCGCCGGACCTGGAGGGTATCGGTGCCGCTTTTCATGGCGGTCCGGCCACGGGCAAGGCCGTTCGCGCGCCCGTCCCGGTCGGGTTAGTCGGGCCGGTAGGCGCCGGTGCGGGAATCGCGCCGAAGGGTCGGAATATCGCGGCGCGCCGGCTCTGCAACACGGGCCATCCGCGCCTCCTCAAGCTCCTGATTGATCCGCCTGGCGGTGTTGTAGAGCCAGCGGAACGCGACTAGTCCACCGAGGGTAGCTGCAAGTGCGATCAGCGGCGGCATCGGTCGATCCTCTTCCTTCATTGTCGAACTCATATTTGTTTATATTCTTGCCCAACCTGATCGTTCCCGCAATCGCTGTTTCGAGACCAAATAGCGCAGAATTTCGGCGCAACGGGCCCTTAAAAGCCGAATTTGGCCCAAATCGCCCGGGTCTCAAGCGCGGAAATCAGATCATCCGGCAGGCCTGCGATTCCATCGAACGAGGCGAGGGTCCCGGCTCCCGCCTTGCGGCCGAACAGCCCGCTCAGAAAACCGCTCGATGGCGCGATCAGCGGAGTCACGACCTTTTCGCCGAAGCGCGCCCGCAGCGTCGAACGGAGGTCGCCGATCGCGTCCGCAAGGCCGAGCGCGACCGCGCGCTCGCCTGCCCAGTATTCGCCCGTGAACAGGAGATCGTCCGATCCCGTCAGACGCGTCCCGCGGCTTGCCTTGACCAGCTCGATGAAGGTGGCGTGAATCTCGCGCTGGATCGTTTTCAGCCGCGCCACGTCCTCGGGATTCTCGGGCAGAAACGGATCGAGCGTCGCCTTGTGTTCACCCGACGTGTAGAGCCTGCGCTCGACGCCGATCTTCCGGATCAAGTCGGTGAAGCCGAAGCTGCCGCCGACCACGCCGATCGACCCCAGGATCGAGGACGGATCGCAGAAAATCTCATCGCCCGCGCACGCGATCATGTAGCCGCCGGAGGCTGCGACATCCTCGACGAATACCAGTACCGGAAGTTTTTTCTCCTTCGCGAGCTGCCGGATGCGCAGGTAAATCTGACGCGACTGCACCGGCGAACCGCCCGGTGAATTGATAACCAGCGCCACCGCCTTGGCGTTGTCCACTGCGAATGCCCGCTCCAGCGTTCTGGCGACACCCGCAAGCATCATACCGGGCCTGAGCGGCGTGACGGCGCCGATCACGCCGGACAATCGCACCACCGGGACCACCGTCGCGCCGGGACGCCATCGCGCGGGAACCAGTTTCATCAACGTTGTTTTCATGCCATTTCCCTGCTTCGGCAGTCCGCATCATGCAACCGCCGCAGTTGCACAAAGATGTATGCGCTGGTGCGAATAACGGTAGTCTTCTCAATGTCTTTTACTTCACATCCGCTCCGGGCGGCGGCAAAAGGAGACTTCGTGCGGGCGCGCTGCGCGCAGCTCTCGCCTCCCATCACAGAAAAAGAACCTGGCCGCCGGACAGAATCGCGCGGCTCTCTTCGCCCGGCAGGCCGGCCTCGTCAGCCAGCATCAAACCCGGGCAAAGCCGGAGCGGGGCGCGGCTGCCTTTGACGACGCGAACCAGGATGCGGATCGCGGGCTTGTCCACAGCCGGATGCACCGGCCGTATCGCGACTCCACCGAAGCCGCGGCCGAGCGCGGCCAGCACTTCCGCCAGACCGTCGCTGCGCCAGATCAGGCTGAGCACGCCACCGGGCTTCAGCACGCGCCGCGCGGCGTGGACCCACCTGTCGAGCGTGGCGGGCTCCGCGACATGGGCCGCGCGACGGTTCTGATCGGGCGATGGCCGATGCCGCTCCTTATCGTTGAACGGAGGATTCATCAGCACCACGTCGGTGCTGTCGGGACCGAGACCGGCGTCCGTGAAAGCCTCCGCCCCCGCTGTGACATCGAGGGTGCAGACCCGCGCCGCGATCCCGTTGAGAACCGCGTTGCGGCGCGCCAGGTCGGCAAGCGTTTCGTCACGCTCAACCAGCGTCAGATCGATGCCGGCAAGGCGCGTGGCCACCGCTAATCCAGCCGCGCCGACACCCGCCCCGAAATCGACGATCCGATCGCCGCTCCTGCCCGGCGTCGCGGCGGCAAGCAGCATGGCGTCATGGCCGGCGCGATGGCCGGACAGGGGTTGATACAGCCGCAGCCGCCCGCCAAGAAATGCATCTTCGCGCACTTCAGGTCGTGTGCCGGTCATCGTCCGGAGTCGTCGGGCCGTAATTCATGGCCCAGCCCGGCTTCGGTGAGAAGCCGGCGTGCTTCGGCGTTGTCCTCGTCATGCACCAGAATGCGGCGCGGCAGGATGCCAAGCGAGCCCTCGACCACGCTCATGTTCTGGTCCAGCACCAGATGATGGATGTCGGCGCCGTCCAGCAGTGCGCCGATCGCCGACACCAGCACCACGTCGTTGGTTCGGACCAGTTCGCGCAATCTCGCATTCTCCCGCGCCTCGCGCAGCTTCACGGCCCTGTGGCCCATGTCAACCGCGACATGTCAACAACTACCTGCGCTTGCCGCGCCAACCGCCACTTTCTATTGTAACCGTCGCAAACGGCGCGGATAGAGTAAATTCGGAGATCCTTGCTTGGCGGTCATCGTCCCCTTCGAAAGCCACTCGACGGCTTCCATCGACCAGCTCGTCGAGCTCGTCGCCGCCGACATGGAACGCGTCAACGCCACCATCCTGTCGCGGACCGGATCGGACGTCACGATGATTCCGGAGGTCGCGAACCACCTGATCTCGTCCGGCGGCAAGCGGCTGCGTCCGATGCTGACGCTGGCGATGGCCCATCTCGCCGGCTATTCCGGCGAGGGCCACATCAAGCTCGCGGCCTCCGTGGAATTCATGCACACCGCGACCCTGCTCCACGACGACGTGGTCGACGAGAGCGAGCTGCGCCGCGGCAAGCTGTCGGCGCGCATGGTGTGGGGCAACGAGGCCAGCGTTCTGGTCGGCGATTTCCTGCTCGGACAGGCATTCCGCATGATGGTCGAAGTCGGCTCGCTGCGCGCGCTCGACATCCTGTCGTCGGCTGCCGCCACCATCGCGGAAGGCGAAGTCATGCAGCTCGCGGCGGCGAAGAACACCGCCACCACCGAAGACGAATACCTCGCGGTCATCCGCGGCAAGACCGCCGAGCTGTTCGCCGCCGCATGCGAAGTGGGGCCGGTGCTCGGCGGCCGTCCGAAAGCCGAAGAGACGGCGGCGGCCTCCTTCGGGATGAATCTCGGAATCGCCTTCCAGCTCGTCGACGACGTGCTCGATTATGGCGGCAAATCGGCAAAGCTCGGCAAGAACGTCGGCGACGATTTCCGCGAGGGCAAGATCACGCTGCCGGTGGTGCTGGCATTCCGCCGCGGCAACGATAGCGAGCGCGAATTCTGGGTGCGGGCGCTGGAGGAAGGCCAGATCGGCGACAACGACCTCAATCAAGCCATCGGGCTGATGACCAAGCATCGCGCCCTGGAGGATACCCTCACCCGCGCCCAGCACTATGGCGCGATGGCGGTGGACGCGCTGGCGCTGTTTCCGCTATCGCCGATGAAGATCGCACTGGAGCAGGTCGTGGCGTTCTGCCTGGCGCGGTCACAC
>JBIQHO010000123.1:0-9589 GCA_044508545.1 Bradyrhizobiaceae bacterium
GCGTCGATCTCGACGCCCCGCCCCGCGATCACCCGAGCCAGCATCTCCGGCAACTGATGGCGCTGCGCGATCGCCAGCGCGCGCGCCGCGCCCCGCGCATCGAGGCGGTCGCGCCACAGGCGGCCCGTGGCCGAACGCGCGACGCCGAGAAAGGCGTCCGGCGCTTCGATCGGCAATGCGGTGGCTGGCAAGGTCATGATGTCGTCCGCGCCTTGCGAATTTTTGCGCGGCGCACGGGGTCGCGCGCGAAGATGCGTGTCAATCCAGGTGAAATTTATCCAACTGCCGATGCTCGGCCTTGATGCGGCGCACGGTGCCCGTCACCGAGCGCATCACCACCGTATCGGTCCTGATCACGTCCTTGCCGAACCGGACGCCCGACAGCAGCGAACCCGAGGTCACGCCGGTCGCGGCGAACACGCAATCGCCTTTCACCATGTCGCCGATCTCGTATTTCTTTTTGGGGTCCTTGATCCCCATTTGCAGCGTCCGCTCGCGCAAGGCCTCGTTGTCGATGATGAGGCGGGTCTGCATCTGGCCGCCGATGCAGCGCAGTGCAGCCGCGGACAGCACGCCTTCGGGCGCGCCACCGCTGCCCAGATAAATGTCGATTCCGGTTCGCGGCTCTGCGGTGTGGATGACGCCGGCGACGTCGCCGTCGCTGATCAGGCTCACCGCGGCGCCGACCTTGCGCAGCGCGGCGATCTTGGCGGCATGGCGCGGGCGGTCGAGCAGGATCGCGGTGATCTCGGTCGGCTTGACCCCTTTGGCCTTGGCGAGATTGATGATGTTCTCTTCCACCGGCGCATCGAGATCCACCGTTCCAGAGGGATAGCCGGGACCGATCGCGATCTTGTCCATGTAGCAATCGGGCGCGTGAAGCAGCGTGCCGCGCTCAGCCATCGCGATGGTGGCGATCGCGCCGGGCATGTTCTTGGCGCACAGCACGGTGCCTTCGAGCGGATCGACCGCGATGTCGACCTCCGGTCCGTGGGAATTGCCGACTTTTTCGCCGATGAACAGCATCGGAGCCTCGTCGATCTCGCCCTCGCCGATCACGACGGTGCCGTCAATCGGCAGCTTGTTGAGTTCGCGCCGCATGGCGTCGACCGCGGCCTGATCGGACGCCTTCTCCATGCCGCGCCCGCGCAGGCGCGCCGCCGATACCGCCGCCCGTTCCGTCACGCGCACGATCTCAAGCGTCAGAAGACGACGGAGCGCCTGTTGCGGCGGAATGGAAATATCTGTCGGCATCGGCTCAACTCTCCTCGGGCGGCGCGGCGGAATCCCTCAGTTCTTTTCAATACGGATGACCTGCGGACGGCCGGTGATGACCTTGTCCGCCCGCACCGCGTGGAGCGCGCGGTGCACCGCATCCTCGCTGGTTGCGTAGGTAATCAGCAGCACGGGAACCGGCTCCGCCGGTTTGCCGGTCTCGGTCATATCCAGCTTGCCGTTGGGATGGCGCTGAACGATCGATTCAATCGAAATCTTCTGCTCCGCGAGCCGCGTTGCGATGGTCGCGGCGGTGCCGGCGAAATCGCGCGCCATCAGGCGGATGTAATAGCCGCCCTCATGGCGCTCCATCGGCGCCTTCTTGGTCGCAAGCAGCCGCGATGCCGGTCGCCCGAACGGCAGCGCGCGGATGCCGCACGCGACATCAGCGATATCGGCGACCACGGCGGACGCCGTCGCGGCGCCGCCGGCTCCGGGACCGACCAGCGTGATCGGCGGAATGCCGTCGCCGTCAATGGTGACCGCGTTGGTGACGCCCATCACCTGCGCGATCGACGAGGTCTTCGGCACCATCGTCGGATGCACCCGCTGCTCGATGCCCTTGGCGGTGCGCACCGCGACGCCGAGCAGCTTGACGCGGTAGCCGAGTTCTTCCGCCGCGCGAAGGTCCTCCGGCGCGATCGATGAGATGCCCTCGACATAGACCGCGCTCTGCGCGACGCGGGTGCCGAAGGCGAGGCTCGCCAGGATCGACAGCTTCTGCGCGGTGTCGTGGCCGTCGACGTCGAACGAGGGATCGGCCTCGGCGTAGCCGAGACGCTGGGCCTCCTTGAGGCATTCGGCGAACGACAGGTTTTCGCGCTCCATCCGCGTCAGGATGTAGTTGCAGGTGCCGTTGAGGATGCCGTAGACGCGGTTGATCGTGGTCCCGGCAAGTCCTTCCCGCAGCGTCTTGATGACGGGAATGGGGGAGCCGACCGCGGCCTCGTAGTTCAATGCGCCGCCGTGCTGCTCGGCGAGAGTGGCGAGCCGCAGGCCGTGCCTGGCGATCAGCGCCTTGTTGGCCGTCACCACCGACTTGCCCGATTTCAGCGCCGCCTCGATCGCCGATTGCGCCGGGTCGCCCGCACCGCCCATCAGCTCGACGAAACAGTCGATGTTTGGATCGTTTGCCAGCGCCAGCGAATCCTTGGCCCACGCCACGTCGCGCAGGTCGATGTCGCGCTTTTTTGTCTTCGAGCGCGCGGCGACGGCGACGACGCGAACGCCGCGCCCGCAGCGTGACGACAGCGCCCTGCCCTGCTGCTCGATAAGACGAACGACAGCGGACCCCACAGTGCCGAGCCCCGCAATGCCCACTTTCAGGGGTGCGACCATAAGGGAAACCTGCTGGAAAAACCGGTGTTGCAAGGAACGATCAAGGAACGATCAAGGCACGACCGGCCCGAAAGGCCGCAAAGCCGTCCCGGACCGGCGCCTATCGCCGGTTGGCGAGAGGAACCACGTTGTGCAACGTTTCGATGCCGCTTTCAAGGAAGTGGCGGACGCCGCGGGCGGCCTGGCGGATTCTCTGTTCGTTTTCCACCATGGCGATGCGGACGTAGCCCTCGCCGTGTTCGCCGAAGGCGACTCCAGGGGAGACCACGACCCCGGACTTCTCGACCATCAGGGTTGCGAACTGCATGCTGCCGAGATCGCGAAAGCGTTCGGGCAGCGGCGCCCATGCGAACATCGAGGCTTGCGGCGGCGGGATTACCCAGCCGGCGCGGCCGAAGGATTCAACCAGCGTATCGCGACGCTTGCGATAGGTGTCGCGCATCTCGCGAATGCAGGTGTCCGGTCCGTTCAGCGCCGCCGTCGCCGCCACCTGGATCGGCGTGAATGCGCCGTAATCGAGATAGGACTTCACCCGCGCGAGCGCGGCGATGATGCGTTCGTTGCCGACCGCGAAGCCGATGCGCCATCCGGCCATCGAGAACGTCTTCGACATCGAGGTGAACTCGACGGTGACATCGATCGCGCCGGGCACCTGAAGCACGGAGGGCGGCGGGTTGTCGTCGAAATAGACCTCGGAATATGCGAGGTCGGACAGGATGAAGATCTCGTGCTTCTTGGCGAACGCGACGAGGTCGCGGTAGAAATCGAGCCCCGCGATCTGCGCCGTCGGGTTCGACGGATAGCAGACGATCAGCGCGATCGGCTTCGGAATGGAATGGATGATGGCGCGCTCGCAGGCGGCGAAGAAATCCGGCGTCGGCGCTGATGGCACTGAGCGGATCACGCCGCCCGCCATCAGGAAGCCGAATGCGTGAATCGGATAGCTCGGGTTCGGACAGAGCACGACATCGCCCGGCGCGGTGATCGCCTGGGCGACGTTGGCGAAGCCCTCCTTGGAGCCGAGCGTGGCCACGATCTGGGTATCGGGATTGAGCTTCACCCCGAACCGGCGGGCATAATAGCCGGCTTGCGCCTTGCGCAGGCCGGTGACGCCGCGCGAGGCCGAATAGCGGTCGGTCTTGGGCTTGCCCAGGGTTTCCTTGAGCTTCTCGATGACATGGGGCGGCGTCGGCAGGTCCGGATTGCCCATGCCGAGGTCGATGATATCGGCTCCGGCGTTCCGTGCGGCCGCCTTGGCGCGATTGACCTGTTCGAACACATAAGGCGGCAGACGGCGGATACGATAAAACTCTTCCATGGCTCCTGGCTCCGGGCCGGATTTGACGGGCGATCGGCACGAGGCCGGCGTCGCCGGATCTGACGGTTCCACGCGCGCAATCTCGTACTGAATCGAGCCACTCTATAGCGTTTTCGAGCGAAGTGGAATTCGGTTCGCGCGAAGAAACCGCGTCAAATCAGGAAGCCGGAGTTTTTCCGATTTTGATCGACGCGCGCCTCCTCGAGGTGAGGTATCGCCCGGGTCGATTCCATCAGAAGTGGAAAGCCTCTGGAGTTTTTGGCCGTTTTCCGTGAAACGGTGAAAAGCTCCAACACGGACGCCCTGCTCCGCCAGCACCTCGCATCCAGCGCGGACGGATGCGCGGCTATCTGGGGTCCGAGGTCTGGGCCGACTGGGACTGGTGCTCGCGCGCGGCGATCAGTTCCTTCTCGACCCTGGCCTGTTCGGCGGCGTCCATCGCCGCCTGATCTCTCGGCGCGGGAACGTCATGCACGGCAGGATAGTCCGGCACCTCGGCCGCCCGTTCCGGCGCATCCGGCGAACTCCCGAAAGGCAAGTCCGCAATCGACGTCGAGCAGCCGCCGAGTGACAGCGACAGCAGCACCAATGTGGCGGCGCCGGCCATCGCGCAGCCCCTCCGTTTGCGCGCCTGTCTGCTGGACGCCGTCGACCCGGACGCGCTCACGTCTCCATCCGAACCTGCGGCATCATGATGCGTTTGCTTCATAAGATCGAATCGCACGCTTAGACTCAATTATCGCCCGGGAACGCCAAAGCCGCTATCGCGCCGGCCCGGCGTCCTTAAGCCAGTTCATCGGGGCTCATATATGGCCGCATAAAGATGTTTTGTCGCACCGCAACACATCGAAACCGGCAATGCTCCCCAGATTATGCCATGATCGCTGCCCGCCTCGTGCGGGACGAAATCTTTAACGAACCCTCAGGTGTGCGGCCATGAGCGAGTTACCTGTCGAGACCAAGGCCGAGGCCGAGCCCCGGTTCGACCCGGACACCTTCGCGATGAACCTCGCCAATGCGATGGAGAGCGGCGGCAAGGCGCTGGCTGCTTACCTCAAGGCGCGTGAGGGCGGAGAGGCGAGCGACGACGACCGGCCGAACGAGTTCGCCGAGCTGATCAGGACCATCAGCACGGTGGCGGAATACTGGCTGTCGGACCAGAGCCGCGCCGTCGAATTGCAGGCGAAACTCGGCAAGGCCTATCTGGACCTCTGGGGCTACGCCGCGCGCCGCCTCGCCGGCGAGGAGATCAAGCCCGCCGTTGAGCCGGCGCCGCGCGACAAGCGGTTCACCGATCCGGAATGGCGATCGAACCAGTTCTTCGATTTCGTCATGCAGGCGTATCTGCTGACGACAAAATGGGCCAACGAACTGGTGCGCGACGCCGAGGGCCTCGATCCGCACACCCGCAAGAAGGCCGAGTTCTATACCGCGCAGCTCACCAATGCGTTCGCGCCGTCGAACTTCGTGATGACCAATCCGGAAGTGCTGCGCGAAACCTTCGCCTCGAACGCCGCCAATCTCGCACGCGGCATGAAGATGCTGGCGGAGGACATCGCGGCCGGCCACGGGGTGCTGCGCATCCGCCAGTCCGACTCCAGCCACCTTGAAGTCGGCGTCAACATGGCGACGACACCGGGCAAGGTGATCTACCAGAACAGACTGATGCAGTTGATCCAGTATTCGCCGAGCACCGGAACGGTGCTGCGAACGCCACTCCTGATCGTGCCGCCGTGGATCAACAAGTTCTACATTCTCGATCTCAGGCCGGAGAAGTCCTTCATCAAGTGGTGCGTCGATCAGGGCATCACGGTGTTCGTGATTTCCTGGGTCAATCCCGACCGACGGCTCGGTGAAAAGACCTTCGAGGACTACATGAAGGAAGGCCCGCTGGCGGCGATGGACGCGATCGGGAAAGCGACCGGCGAGATGAAAGTGCATACCGTCGGCTATTGCGTCGGCGGCACGCTGCTCGCCGCCACGCTGGCGTGGCTTGCGGACAAGCGGCAGGGACGCGTGGCGTCGGCGACGTTCTTCGCCGCGCAGGTCGATTTCACCTATGCCGGCGATCTCATGGTGTTCGTGGACGAGGACCAGATTTCCGCGCTTGAACGCGACATGAAACAGGCGGGGGTTCTGGAAGGCAGCAAGATGGCCATGGCCTTCAACATGCTGCGTTCCAACGACCTGATCTGGTCCTATGTCGTCAGCAACTACCTCAAGGGCAAGACGCCGCCGGCCTTCGATCTGCTGCACTGGAATTCGGACGCGACGCGGATGCCCGCGGCCAACCATTCCTATTACCTGCGCAACTGCTACCTGGAGAACCGCCTCTCGACCGGCTCGATGGTGCTCGACAACACCCTGCTCGATCTCTCCAAGGTCAAGGTGCCGGTGTATAATCTGGCTACGCGCGAGGATCACATCGCGCCGGCGGAATCGGTGCTGTACGGTTCGCGCTTCTTCGGCGGCCCGGTGCGCTACGTGCTGTCGGGATCCGGGCACATCGCCGGCGTCATCAATCCGCCCGCGCTCGGCAAATACCAGTACTGGACCAGCGACGCCATCGCCAACACCACGCTGGCCGAATGGATGAAGAGCGCGCAGGAACACAAGGGCTCGTGGTGGCCGGACTGGCACGCCTGGCTGCGCGGAATCGACGCCGAGGTGGTCCCCGCCCGCGAGGTCGGCAGCGCCGCGCTGCCGCCGATCGAGGACGCGCCGGGCAGCTACGTCCGCGTGCGGGCGTGAGACATTCGGTCGCCATGCCAAGGCCGGCTATGCATTGATGGCGATCGAATTCAGTGTTGTAACCAAACCGCCAAAAACAGCAGAAGCATGACTTTTATTGTCATTACGTTGTCGCGCTCGACTTCCGCGCCAATATTGCATCAAGCTCTGGTAGCAGAACGATGCCGTCCTGGTCGCTGCCTGATGAATGGACGACAAGCCATTTGCACGGGGCTCCGCTCTCATTGGATGGAGCATGCGGGACATCCTCGGGCATATAGACTTGGTCCTCAGCCTTGGCGACGAGACGATGCTCGAGTTTGTCGCCGTAATAGAGGGCGCATTCACCTTCCAAAAGGTAAGCAATCGTCTCGATATCCTTATGGTAATGGACCTTTGCCTTGGCGCCCGGAGGCATCGGCAGCACATTCAAACACACCTGTTTTGCTCCAGCGGTTTCCTTCGATACGCCGGCTCCGTAGGTAAAGCCCTGCTTGCCGACATAGGTCTTGCCGGGCTCAATCACTCTCACCGCGTCTGACGATCCTGGCATTAGCAATCTCCCACACGCCAATCGACGGACGTAGCTTACTACAAAATCCGAAACCATTCGCGCGCACGCCGAATGGACTAAAGCCTTTCCGCTTCTGATGGAATCAGAAGCGGGACTCTATGATTTTGATTTGACGCGTTTCTTGACGCGAACCGGTAACCACTTCGCTCGAAAACGCTCTGGTTGGAAGCATTGTTGAGCTGCTCAAATGGCTGTTCGAGTCGTTCGCGACAGGGTCGAGCCAGCCAACGCAGGTTGCTGCCTTCCGAAAGATCGGAAAAGAGTAGCCAGGGGATTGTCCGGTACTGAAAGGAAAAAGCTAACCGCGTAGCTTCTGCATCACTGCGTCGACGTTCTCGTCGATCGTGAACGTCGGATTTTGCGGATTTGCCGTGTGAATCCACGTTTGCGTTCGGTCTGCTGAAGTCGGGGTAACGGCGATGATATGAGTCACGTTGACGAAGATTTCATGGCCGGTGGAGACGTCGGTGAATTTGACGAATTTGTTCATTGAGATTTCCTGGCTTTATAATCAGTGGTGCTGCGGAAGCCGCAGCGGCTCATAGTAGCCCTCTGGAAAGTGCGGCTGAACGATCTGGCGTTCGTCACTCGCATCAATCTCAATTTGGTGGCCTAGCTGTTCTTGTACGCGCAGCCGTTTTCGTTCCGCGATCTGTTCTGCGCACCCTTGGGAAAATAGTGCACATATGATCCTCAACTTTAAACCAGCCGGTTTTGTCACCAATATAAGCCCGGCACCGTGTAGGCAAATGCGTAAAGACCGAGGCCGATCAACAGAACCGCAGAGATTGTACGCATTGCGTTAGCCCAGTCCGTTTCAATGGACGGCATCCTTCATTTGATGCCAGTTTCTGCTAAGAAACTTCGACGCTGTTAGCGGAAAGATTCTCCGGAAAGGTAGGAACACGTCTACCCTATTTTTGGCCAATACCGCCTTGACGTGCCGCCGCCACCGGACACTTCAAAGAACCATTCTGCCGGTCTTTCAATCCGTCCCCGCATCCCTCAGCCCCAGCATCAGCCGCATGTTCTGCACCGCCGCGCCGGATGCGCCTTTGCCGAGGTTGTCGAGCCTCGCGACCAGAACGGCTTGCCGGTGCTTCTCGCTGGCGAAGACATGAAGCTCGAGCCTGTTGGTGCCGTTCAGCGCCTCCGGTTCGAGTCTCCCGCCCTTCGTCGCGGCAATATCCAGCGGCATCACCGAGACATAGGCGCTGCCCGCGTAACGCTTCGCCAGCGCCGCATGAAGCGCCGCGCCATCCGGCTTGCCCGGCAGCGTATCGAGATGCAGCGGGATCGACACCAGCATGCCCTGCCGGTAGTCGCCGACCGACGGCGCGAAAATCGGCCGCCGCGTCAGGTTCGCATACTTCTGGGTTTCCGGCAGATGCTTGTGCTCAAATCCCAATCCGTAAAGCTCGAACGACGGCGCGGTCCCCTTCTCGAAGCTCTCGATCATCGACTTGCCGCCGCCGGAATAGCCGCTCACCGCGTTGATGGTGACGGGATAGTCGAGCGGGATCAGGCCGGCGTCGGTCAGCGGCCGCAGCAAGGCGATCGATCCGGTCGGATAGCAGCCGGGGTTCGAAACCTTGCGCGCCGCCCTGATCCGGTCCGCCTGATCCGGCGTCAGTTCCGGAAAGCCGTAGGTCCAGTCCGGCGCGACGCGGAACGCCGTCGAAGCGTCGAGCACCTTCGGCGCGTCCGCGCCCATGCCGTCGATCAGCGCGACGGTGTCCTTGGCCGCCTCATCGGGCAGGCACAGGATCACGAGATCGACCTCCGCCATCAGCGCGCGCTTGGCGGCGGGGTCCTTGCGCTTGTCATCGGCCAGGCTTTTGACGGTGACGTCGCCCTGCCGATCGAGCCGCTGGCGGATTTCGAGCCCGGTGGTTCCGGACGCGCCGTCGACGAACACCGCCGGCCGGGCGACGATGTTGTCGCTGGAAGATAGGTCTTTCACTTTAATGTCTGCGGCAGTCACGGCTTTATCCTTGCATCCCGCGAGCGCTCGCGGGCCTTTTACGGTTTGTAACCCAGTCGAGGCAGCGGCGCGACCGCCGGTTGTCCGATCGTCCGACAAAAGGCGCTTGGACCGTCGCGGATCAGACCGCGCGCCAGATCCATTCGACGATCCGCGAGATCACGTCGCCGAACACCAGCAACACCGCCGACCAGATCAAAGCCGATGTCCAGTTGGCGATCTGGAAACGCCAGTACGGCATTTCAAAAATTCCCGCGGCGAGCGGCACCGTGGCGCGCAGCGGCCCGAAAAACCGCCCGATGTAGATAGATGGGATGCCCCATCGCAGCACGAAAGCCTGGCCGCGCGGCAGCAGATCGGGATGGCGCGA
>JBIQHO010000124.1:0-9503 GCA_044508545.1 Bradyrhizobiaceae bacterium
ATCTCGCCGTCATAGGCAACTGTCGCACGGCGGCGCTGGTCGATCCGACCGCACGTCTGGTGTGGTGGTGTTTCCCGCGCTTCGACGCCGACCCGGTGTTCTCGCGCCTGCTCGCGGGAGATGAGGAAAAGGGCTTCAGCGACGTCGTGCTGGACGGCATGGCCGATTACCAGTCCGACTATGTCCGCAACACAGCGATCGTATCGACGCTCCTGACCGACAGCCGCGGCAATGCGGTGCGCGTCACCGACTTCGCGCCGCGCTTCCGACAGTATGGCCGCATCTTTCGTCCGCCGCAGTTGTTTCGCATCATCGAGCCCGTCGCGGGCCTGCCCCGCATCACGATTCGCATCCGGCCGACATACGCCTACGGCAAGCCGCTCAGGCGGCACTCGATGGGCAGCAATCACATCCGCTACATCGGGGGAGACGACACGGCGATCCGCGTGACCACGGACGCGCCGCTTGCCCTGATCGAAAACGAAACGCCGTTCGTTCTGACGCGGCCGATGCATCTCGTGTTCGGCAACGACGAAGCCTTTCCCGGCGACCTGGCCTCGACCGCCCAGCGTTTCGCCGAGGAGACCAAGACCTACTGGCTGGGCTGGGTGCGGCGTCTCTACATTTCCTATGAATGGCAGGAAGCCATCATCCGCGCGGCGATCACGCTCAAGCTGTCGAACTTCGAGGAGACCGGCGGCATCATCGCCGCGCACACCACCTCGATTCCGGAAGCGCCCGGCTCGGGCCGCACCTGGGATTATCGCTATTGCTGGCTGCGCGATGCCTATTTCGTGGTGAAGGCGCTCAATCGGGTCGGCGCGACGCGGACCATGGAGGACTTCATCGGCTTCACGCTGTCGATCGCATCCAATGCCGACGAGGATCTGAAGCCGGTTTACAGCGTGGTCCCGAACCTGCCGCTGGACGAGTGGACCGCCGCCGATCTTCAGGGCTATCGCGGCGACGGGCCGGTGCGCGTCGGCAATGCCGCGGTCGATCAGAAACAGCACGACACCTACGGCAGCGCCATCCTGGCGGCGCTGCCGCTGTTCTTCGATCGCCGGTTGCCGCGCCCCGGCGATGAAAGCCTGTTCGCCCTGCTCGAATCGCTTGGCCACAAGGCGGCCAGGGTCGCGATGACGAGCGACGCCGGCATCTGGGAATATCGCGGCCGCCAGCGCGTCCATACCCATTCCGCTGCGATGTGCTGGGCCGGGGTCAACCGGCTTGCAGCGATTGCGGAGCGGCTTGGCCTGCCGGAACGCGCGGCGCACTGGAATGCGGTCGCCGACCCGCTGCATGCCGAACTGATCGATCGCGCCTGGAATCCGAAGCGCGAGGCTTTCACCGCTGCGTTCGGCTCCGACGATCTCGACGCGAGCGTGCTGCTGTTGCCCGAACTCGGCGTCTGCGAGGTCGACGATCCGCGATTTGTGAAAACCGTCGCCGCCATGGAACGCGAGTTGCTGCGCGAGAAGCATATGATGCGTTACGCCGCGGAAGACGACTTCGGTGTTCCGGTAACCGCGTTCCTGATCTGCCGCTTCTGGCTGATCGACGCGTGGTGGGCGCTCGGACGTCGTGAGGAAGCACGGGAAGCTTTCGTGGATGCGCTCGCGCACCGCAACCGTTTCGGCCTGCTGTCGGAAGACGTGGATCCGAAAACCGGCGCGTTGTTCGGAAATTTTCCGCAGACTTATTCCATGGCGGGATTGATCCTCACCGGCATGAGATTGTCGCGGAACTGGGAAGATCGATACTGGCGCAGTTGATTGATCGAAGGAAAGATACTTGCCTTAAACCTCGTTACGATAACGAATTCATTCCGCGGTGCTCGGAACTCCTATTATCGTTCAATTTTGCCCGAATTTGGCGTCAATTTGGTTGGAAGGGGGCGAGGAACCATATTGATGAACGAACGTTTACAAACGGGCGAAAAATCAGGAGGGGACCTTGTGAATTTCGTTGTCGTTTCAAATCGCGTGGCGCGCGCGCGGGCCAATGAGCCCTTGACGGGTGGGCTTGCTGCGGCGCTGCTGCCGGTTGTTGAAAAATCGGGCGCGATCTGGGTGGGTTCCAGCGGCCGGGTGCGCGACGGTGTGCATAAGGATTCATTTGCGGAAGTCGAAGCCCTGGGCGCGGGCGCGCTGGCGTTGCTCGACCTGCCCGCGGCGCATTACGGCGGATATTACGAAGGCTTCGCCAACTCGGCGCTGTGGCCGGCGCTCCACTCCCGATCCGATCTCATTCGCGCATCGCGGGACGACTATCAGTCGTATCGCGAAGTCAACGCCTTCATGGCGCGGGCTTTGATGAGGTTCCGCAAGCCGGACACCGCGTTCTGGATTCAGGACTATCATTTTCTGGCGCTTGGCGCCGAGTTGCGCGATCTCGGCGTCCGCAATCCGATCGGCTTCTTCCTGCATACGCCGTGGCCGGCGCGCGCCGTCGTCGGCGCCATTCCGAATCATCGCGAGCTGGTCGAAGCGATGCTCGCCTATGATCTGATCGGATTCCAGACCGACGACGATTGCGAGAATTTCCTCGGCTATCTTCGGTCCGAGCTTGGCCTCGAGATCGATGACGGCGTGGTGACGTCGCGTTACGGCAAGTCGCGTTGCGCGGTGTTCCCGATCGGAATCGATGTGGAGAAATTCGCGGTGCAGGCCGCCAAGGCCATCACCCATCCCGACGTATCGCGGTTGCGGCGCAGCCTGAACGGCGAGCAGTTGGCGATCGGTGTCGACCGTATGGATTATTCCAAGGGACTGGTGAACCGGATCAACGCATTCGACCGTATGTTGACGTCGCAGCCGGCGCTGAAGCGCACCGTCTCGCTGTTGCAGATCGCGACCCCCTCTCGCGGCACGATCGAAGCCTATGGAAACTTGCAGAGCGAACTTGCGAAGCTCGTCAGCGACGTCAACGGCCGGCATGGCGAGGCCGACTGGATGCCAATCCGTTATCTCAACCGGGGTTTCAATCAGACGGTGCTGGCGGGACTTTACCGCACCGCGCGCGTGGGCGTGGTGACGCCGCTGCATGACGGCATGAATCTCGTCGCCAAGGAATATGTCGCCGCGCAAAATCCGGCCGATCCGGGCGTACTGGTGTTGTCCAAGTTTGCGGGCGCGGCGAATGAATTGCAGGCGGCGCTGCTGGTCAACCCGCACGAAATCGATGGCATGGCGCGCGCGATTGCCACGGCGTTTTCAATGCCGCTGTCGGAACGCCGCATGCGCTGGGAAGCCATGATGCGGAAGCTGCGCGCCGGCACCATTCAGCAGTGGTTTACGGATTTCTCCGATGCGCTCCAGGATGCGCATGCTTCAAACAAGAATTCGGCAACCGACCTGCCCGCCGTCGAGTCGCCGAAATCGTGGCCGCTGCACGTGGTCGGCTCGCCCAGCGGCGCGCGCGTTCACTAAAGCCATCTTCTAAAGCCTTTCCGCGTATGATGGAATCAGAAGCGGAGCGCTATGGTTTTTGATTCACGCGTTGTCCTCACGCGAGGCCGGTAGCCACTTCGTCTGAAACGCCCTAATGGTTATCGGAAGCGGGTTTTTTTTACGCGCACCGGTGTCCGCTCGCGGCTCAAGCCCGAGGGCATGCTTCTCTCGAACCGCGTTATATGCAGTTCCCAGCGAAGCTCGTCGCGCATTTGCGCTCGCATACCGTTCAAAGTATTGGACGCGGACACTCGACCCAGAGTGCCCTCGAACGCATTCAAGCAGAAAAATACATGAGGTCATTCATGTATTTATGGAAAATCCGCGCATCCGGGCCTCGCTCTCTTGCAAAAACCGGCACGTCCCGTCATGAGAAAGCGCCCGGAGAGATGGCCGAGTGGCTTAAGGCGCACGCTTGGAAAGCGTGTGTGCGGGAAACCGTACCGTGGGTTCGAATCCCACTCTCTCCGCCATTTTCCCTTTTTCTGGTTCTAGAGCGTTTTCAAGCGAAGTGGAAACCGGTTCGCGTCAAGAAAACGCGTCAAATCAAAATCATAGAGCCCCGCTTCTGATTCCATCAGAAGCGGAAAGGCTCTAGCCACGTTCGGCGGAAACGAAATAACGTCGCTTTCCAGTAACATCGTCTCTATCTATCCTCCACCCAAGCCCGGCTAAATCTACGTCTTGGCGTGGGTTTTGGAGGACACTCCTTGTGGCGCTGGTGAAACAGATCGAATTCGCAGCCGGGCGGCAAACTTCGAGACGGCGACGGGTCTTCGGCTGGACCGGGATCGCGGCGGCGGGTCTTGAATTGTCCCGCTTCAAGAGTCCCGCGACCGAAAGACCGGTACATTGGCCTGGGGTCGGCTGATGACCTAACCGGGGCGCCGGCTCCTGTAGCTTTGGCAAGCCTTTTCCGCCGATCTGGATAAACGAACGCGTGGCCGCGAAGCCGTCGCCCATCGAAGCGGTGCCAAACTGAACGCGTCTAGAGCCTTTCCGTTTCTGATGGAATCAGAAGCGGGACTCTATGATTTTTGACGCGGTTCTTCGCGCGAGTCCGTCTCCATCCTCGGGTCAAGCCCGAGGACATGCTTCGCTCGAAAACGCTCCTCGTTGTACGGCAAACTCATTTAAGTGCTCACCGACCGGGGTGTCCGGTGTGCTCGCCTGCCTTGATCCGACATGGTAGGAAGCGCGTTTGTATTCCGTCCATGGAGACTTGGAATGGATTTTGAAATGGTTTTTGCGGCCGCGTTGCTCACTGACGACATACTCGCTGCAATTCATGACTTACATGCCTACTCTAACGGCGGCGGGACCTCCATCAGCCGCGACAAGATTCGTTCAATCGTCGATAAGTATGTGATGTTCGACGACGAGGATTTTCCCCGCCTTCGCAATGATGTGGATTGGGATGTTGTTGTGACGTATTGGCGCAAAGCGGTCGCGGATATGGAAAGGGCAAGCAAGGGGGAGATTCCCGTTTACAAATGAGCCCCGGGAGCAATCGGAAAAGCGACAGGCTCGAAGTTCGGCGGGCAAATCCATAGCCGCTTGACAGTGGTGACTGAAGATGTGGACACCACTTCAGTCCGTGGCCCATGATCGTCGAGCCCTGAAGCGTCACTTCGATCCGGCTTCAGCCGCAGCCGGCCATCACAAAGCGAGCGCGCGGCTCTCCGCTTTCTCATTGGGTGACGAACCCTCAATAAAGACGAAGGGACGAACGAGGACGGATCGGTCTCAGAATTTCACCGCGACGTTTGCCTTGAAGCCTTGATCGTCCGCGCCGGAGGCGAACTGGCCCTCATAGGTGAGACCGAACGTGGCGTTCGGAGAAATATTGAAATCAAGTCCAGCCTCGAGAACGGCGCTGTCTCTTGCAATCGGAACGCCTGCGACGGTGAACGCGTTCGATCCTGCGAAAGCCTGCGTTACCGTCGGGATCGTATCGCCGAAGGCATGCCGCCAGCCGAGCATGCCGCGTAGCGTGGTCAGCGTATTCCCGAGCGGGAGATCGGTCTCCGCGCGCAACCCTGCCGTCGTGAAGGCGACGCCGGTGGTATTGCTCCGGCCGGTGAGAGCCGCCATGCGGCCCCGTTCGGCGAAATCGCCGGTGTGCAGGTTGACATAGGCCAGATTGGCGAACGGTTCGAACCGGGCCCCGGCCGCAGCCATGCCGTAACCGAATTCGCCGAAGACCTGCGTGGTGCCGGCGTTGTAGCGGCTGCTGAGGTTGTCGCTGAATCCGGGAATGGCGACGACCCGTCGGGTGTCGAGGTCGTGCCATGTGTAGGCGAGACCGGAGCGGATCGAGAGGCTGCCCCATTGCGTGCCGCCATAGACGCCGACATGATAATTGTCGCTGTTGCCCGATGAGAAGCGGTCCGATGCATTGAAGCGGGAGTGGCTGTAGCCGGTCATGACGCCGATACGCCAGTCGCCAACGAACCCGTCGGTCCCGACCAGCAGGCCGCCGGTCGAGCGCTTGAGGGCCGCCGCGTTACCATCGCTGTCGGTCGAGCCCCATGAGCCGAAGCCGTAGCTCCAGAACACCGGCCCGGCGTGATCCGGCGAGACGGCCGTTGGCGTCTCGATGGATGCATAGGCCAGCGCCGGCGCATGCGAGGCGCCGGGCGCGACGAAGGCCGCGCGGATACGGTCGTTGATGGCGTTGCGCACGAAACGACTATCCTCGATCAGCGCCGATTTGGCCGAGGCATGGATCTCGCCGGAGAGCGCATCGAAACTTGCGCGCACGCTGTCGGGATTGCCGTTCAGTGCGATCGTGCGCCAGAGGATGTTGCTGCTGCCGAGCGTCGCGATGGCGTCGCCGGTGGCGCGCTGGTTGCGGGTCTTCCCGACGCTGCCGAAGGAGAGATTGTTGCGGATCAGTTGCAGCGTGACGTCGTTGCCGTCGCCGCCCGCATAATCGAGTTGCGTATCGAGAAAGAGCAGGTTCTTTGTGACCGGGTTGAAGGTGCCGGTCACGACGCCGACACTCCGCTTGTCGATGATGGTGAAGGGGCCGTTGAAGGCATTCCATCCTGCCGCGTTGGCGGGAGACAGCACGAGGTTGAGCGTCGCGCCGGTGATGTCGACGGCGCCTGCGACGACGACCTTGTTGGCCGCGGCCGGTCCCGCCGCGATCTGAAGAGTGCCGTGATTGACATAGTCGCCTAAAACGGATTGCGAGTTGCCCGGCGCGTGGATGCCCCCGGCGTCGATGGTGACGGTCGAACCCACTGAGCCGAGATCGCCGGTGCCGCCAAGTGTCGCGCCCGCGCCGAGATTGACGATACCGCCGAGCTTGCCGTTGCCGCCCGCATCACCCACCAGCAAGCTGCCGTTCGACACGTTTGTCGTGCCCGAGAAGCCGGAGGAGTTACCGGTCAGGAGCGCCGCACCGCTGCCTGTCTTGACGACGTTTCCGCTTCCGGACAGCACCCCGGCATAGGTGCCGTCGGTGGTCTGGTCGAACGTCAGCGATGTGCCGGGGCCGATCGCCGCGTTGCCGCCAAAGCGGTCGCTGGCCGCGACCAGCCCGCCAGCCTCGATGCTCCAGTTCAGCGATGACGTTCCGGCGAGCGTCAATTCTCCCGCGCCGCGCTTGGTCATCGTGCCGTTGGTACCGTTATAGTCGGCGATGTTGCCCGCGAAGCTGTCATTGCCGGTCTGGTCGAAAACCACTGTGCCGGCATTGGCGATGTTGCCCTTGATCGAGGAGGTATTGCCAATCAGGGTGCCGGCCGTCACCGTCGTGCCGCCGCCATAGCTGTTGACGCCACCGAGGGTCAGCGTGCCTGCGCCGTACTTGATCAGCGTGCCGATGCCGCCGATCGGGCCGTTGAGCCCCAGCGTGTTCGCGATATCGACGCCGATCGCCCCCGCTCCGTCGAGCGTGATCGTCCGGTTGCTGTTAAAGCTTGCCGTGGTGGCCAGCGTGCCGTTGTTGAAGGTCAGTCCGCCGCCTGCTGCGCCGAGATTGGCGTTGGCCGAGACGGAGAGGACGCCGCCGAACAGGCTGGTGCCGCCCTGGTAAGTGTTGCTGCCGCCCAGCGTCAGCGCATTGCCGCCCTGCTTGATGAAGCTGCCGGTGCCGCTGATGACGTTGTTGATGGTGACGGAGCCCGACGCCTGGTCCATCGTGAGGCTGCCGGTGATATCGATTCCGCCATTGATCGTTGCGGTCGGCGCGACGGAGAACTGGTTCGACCCGCCGGTAAATTGAAGTGCGAAATATTGCGCGCCGCCGCCTCCGGCTTGCCCACCGCTGACCGTGGCGTTTCCGGTCAGGTTGACCGTGAGATCGCTGCCGCGGATACCGGCGCCGCCGTGGCCGTTGGCGCCTGCGGTGTTGTTGCCGTCGCCGGTCGTCGCTCCTCCGGTGCCGCCTGCGCCGCCGGTGGCTGACCCACCGGCGCCGATATTGATTGTGGAGCCGGAGAGCGCATCGACGCCGCTGCCGCCGACACCGCCCGATCCGCCGGAATTGCCGAAACGGGGTTCATTGTGGCCGGCGGCGCCGCCTGCGCCGCCTGCGCCTCCGGTCACGCTCGTGTTGATCGTAACGGTCGTCGAACTGCTCTGCACCGCGAGGCCCACGCCGCCGCTGCCGCCTCCGCCGCCATCGCCACCCTGACCACCCCCCAGGTGGATATTATTGTCACCGCCGGCGCCGCCATCGCCGCCCTTGCCGCCGGCGAGGGCGGGCCCGGTGACATTGGTGTTGCCCGTGACGTAGGTGTAGCCGCCGGCGCCGCCGCCCCCACCCCCGCCGCCCAGTTGATCGTTGCCGCCATCGCCGCCATTGCCGCCGGCGGTCGGCGCTGTATGGGCTGTGTAGTCGAAACTGTTGCCACCGGCTCCGCCGTTGCCGCCGGCACCCAGATAGCCGGCCGATCCGGCGCCACCGGCGCCGGCCGTCCCGAATGGTACGCCGCCGCCACCACCGCCCGAGTTTCCTCCGCCATTTCCGCCGTTGGATACGCCGCCACCACCCAGATTGGCCGGATAACCTGAACCACCGCCACCACCAACAACGCCCCATCCATTGATGCCGCCACCGCCGCCGCCTTGCGGGTCGGCGCATGACATCTGCGGGGCAGCGACCACGAGCACCATCGTCAGGCTGGTGCTGGCGAGAAACATCGAGAGCCGGCGGTTTCGCCAGTTCGCGGCATGCTCATGCGGCGATTTCGGTTCTGCACGCGCTCGGTATGACCCGAGCGCAGCGTTGCCCACTCCAGTCCTGATCACTGTTTCTCATCCCGCTAGAACCGCCGCTGCCCGCCTTGTGCGCGTGCATCCCCCGGCGCGTTGCGGAAAAGAGCTAGCAAAAGATTGTTGTGCCAGTATTTGAAAACGGCGTTTTTCGGCCGGATCGGAAATATTGCGCGTGGTGTGTGAGATTCCGAACCTGCCCGCAGGAACGCGTCCCCGACTTTTGCCCGCTGTCGATCGATGGTTATAGTGTGCAAGCTGGTTTTGCCGCGATGATCAGCGCCCTTGGGGAGGGCCTGCCGTGAGGGGAATGCGCTTCAACGATCTGACGTTCGACGACGATATGTTGTCGGTCAGGCACGATGACGGGAGCGAACAGCGTTTCACGCGGCAGGAACGCGCGCTGCTGCTGCATTTCACCAACAATGCGGGAAAGCTTTTGACGCGATCCCGGCTGGTCGAACTGATGGCGCGCGATGCCGACGAGACGAGCGAGCGCAATATCGATTTTCTCGTCAATCGCCTGCGCAAGTTGCTGGATGATAACGCACGCCAGCCGCGTTTCATCGCCACGCAATACGGCGAAGGCTACGTGTGGATCGCGCAGCCGGACGAAGCGGCGCCTCGTTCCGCCTTTCTCCTGATCGGCCCGGTCTATGGCTTGCGGGGAGAAAGCGGGAGGGAACGGACCATCCTCGCCAAGCTGACCGCCGCGCTCGACGCACAGATCGGAACGGGCCGCAGGGTGGGCTGTGCGGCGGATCAGCGTCCCGGGGGCCGGATGCCCGACGACGCGTTCTACGGGCGCACACCGCATTGAGCCTG
>JBIQHO010000125.1:0-9488 GCA_044508545.1 Bradyrhizobiaceae bacterium
CGGGTTGTTGGACGCATAGAGATAGAAGTTCGGCAGATCACCGATCAGCCGGTCCGGCCAGCATTCGCCCGACAGGCTGACCTGTTTGCCGGGCATGAATTCGAGCGCGCCGTGGGTGCCGAAATGCAGCACCGCCTGCGCGCGGAAATCCTCGCGGATCCAGCGATAGAACGCCGCGAACGCATGCGTCGGCGCAAACCCGCGCTCGAACAGCAGCCGCATCGGATCGCCTTCGTAGCCGAACGCCGGCTGCAAGCCGACGAACACGTTGCCGAACTGCTCGCCGAGAACGAAAAGATGACCGCCGTCGGTCTGGTGCCGGCCGGGCGCGGCGCCCCACTGCTGCTCGATCTCCGCCAGCCAGCATTCGCGGCGGACATGGGTATCCACGGGAATCCGGACCGCGACATTGGCGTCGGTGCCGAACCGCTGCGCGTTTCCCTTCAGCACGCGGGAGCGCAGGTCGTCCACCGTCTCCGGCACATCGAGCGTGTAGCCCGCCGCCTTGAGCGCCGTCATGGTGTTATGCAGCGACTCGAACACCGACAGATAGGCGGCGGTGCCGGCGCTGCCGCCATTGGGCGGGAAATTGAACAGCACCATCGCCAGCTTGCGGCTGGCCCGCGCGCTTTTGCGCATCGCCACCAGTCTGGCGACGCGCGCGGCGAGCATCGCGGCCCGCTCCGGCATCACGGTCATGTCGTGTCCGGCATCGACGTTGGACGAGCGGCCGCCGAACGTCATCGGGCCGGTCGCGCCGTCCAGTTCCGGTATCGCCACCATCATGGTGGCTTCCACCGGCGTCAGCCCGCGCGCGTCGTCGCGCCATTGCTCGGTTGTCTGGAATTCCAGCGGATGCGCGACGATGTAGGGCATGTCGAGCCGCGCCAGCGTCTCTTCAGCGGCGCGGACATCGTTGTAGGCGGGACCTCCGACCAGCGAGAAGCCGGTCAGCGACACCACCGCGTCGACCGTGGCGACGCCGTCCTTGACGAAATACGCCTCGATCGCCGGCCGCGAATCGAGCCCGCTGCAAAAGGCGGGAATCACGGCGAGCCCCTTGGCCTCGAAGGCTTCGATCACGCCGTCATAATGCGCGGTGTTGCCGGCCAGCAGATAGGAGCGCATGACCAGCAGGCCGACGCGTCCGTCCGGCTTGGGAAGGACCGGCAGTTCTTCGGCGCGGGTGACCATTTTCGCCGCGAGGCGTGGGTGATACAGTCCGAGTTCTGGATAGGCGACGGGCTCTGCGGCGTGGACCTTTCCACGCAGTGTCGCGCGCGGACCGCCGGCGTAGCGGCCGATCAGAAACCGCACAAGATTGGCGAAGTTCACTTCCGATCCCGCGAGCCAGTATTGCAAGGTCAGGAAATAGGCGCGCAGATCCTGCGCCGTGCCGGGAATGAAACGGAGCAGCCGCGGCATCTGGCGCAGCATCTTCATCTGCCCGGCGCCGCTGGACTGGCCGCCGCGGCTGCCGCGCAGGCGCTTGAGCAGCGACAGCACGCCGCCGCCCGAACCGGACATCGTCAACTTGCCGAGGCGCGTCAGCTTCACCACCTCTGCCGCGGACAGACAGCCTATCATCGCGTCGCAATGCGCGCGGCGAGCGGCGAGCGCGGGCATCACCGCCTGGATATGCTCGTCCAGGAACAGCATGGTGACGACGATGATGTCGGCGCAGGCGATGTCGTCGCAGCAATGCTCCAGCGCCGCCGGACTGCAGCTCCATTCATCGGCCGCATGGATCGCCAGTTCAAGTCCGGGGAACTCGGTCTTCAACGATGCGCGCGCGCGCGAGGCAGCCGTGGCCAGATGGCTGTCCATCGTCACGATGACGACCCGGATGGGCGTCCTGTCAGCGGCCGAAATGGGCTTTGGCATCGTACAAGGTCTCAAGCGTTATCAGGCCCAGGTTCCGTTCCTGGGCGAAGCGCTCCGTGTTGCGGCGCGCCTTGCCACGCACGAAGAACGGAATCTTGTGAAGCTCCTGCTCGGCTTCCGCGGACCACGCCGCGGCGACCGTGGCTTTCGGCAGTTCGATCGGAGCCGATGAGGGCACCGGCTTGTGGCCGAGATGCGAGGGCGCGGAATCGCTGAACTCGCTGTCCTCGCGGAACATGCCGAGGAGATGTTCTTCAAGGCCCATCATCAGCGGATGGACCCAGGTGTCGAACAGCACGCTCGCGCCCTCAAAACCCATCTGCGGCGAGGTGCGCGCGGGAAAATCCTGAACATGCGTCGGCGCGGAAATGACCGCGCAGGGAATGCCGAGCCGCTTGGCGATATGGCGCTCCATTTGCGAGCCGAGCACAAGCTCGGGCTGCAATTCGGCGACCTTCGCCTCGACTTCCAGATAGTCGTCGGTGATCAGCGCCTCGACGCCGTAAAGCGCCGCCGCCTCCCGGACATCGCGTGCGAACTCGCGGCTGTAAGTGCCGAGGCCGACGACCTTGAAGCCGAGTTCGTTCGACGCGACGCGGGCGGCCGCGATGGCGTGAGTGGCGTCGCCGAAGATGAAGACGCGCTTGTCGGTGAGATAGGTCGAATCGATCGAACGCGCGTACCAGACCGAACGGGCCTCCGCGCCCGCCAGCGTTGGTGCCGGATCGATGCCCGCGAGCCGCGCCACTTCCGCGACGAACTCACGCGTCGCGGCGACGCCGATGGGAACGGTTCGGGTGAACGGCTGGCCGAAAGTCCGTTGCAGCCATTGCGCGGCGCTCAACGCGATCTCGGGATAAAGTACGATGTTGAAATCCGCCTCGCCGAGGCGGGCGATGTCGGCGGGCGTGGCGTTCCACGGCGCGGTCACGCCGATGTCGATGCCCATCTCGCCCAGCAGCTTGGTGATCTCCGCAAGATCGTCGCGGTGGCGGAAGCCCAGCGCGGTCGGACCCAGCAGGTTGCACAGCGGCCGCGCGCGCGGCGTCGGCGCGGAGCCTTCGGCAGCCGTCTCGCGGGGTTTGGCGAGCGCTCGCACGATGCGGTAGAAGGTCTCTGAAGCGCCCCAGTTTTCCTTGCGCTGATAGGCAGGCAATTCCAGCGGCACCACCGGGATCGGAAGCTGAAGCGCCTGCGCCAGCCCGCCCGGATCGTCCTGGATGAGTTCGGCCGTGCAGGACGCGCCCACCAGCATCGCTTGCGGCGCGAAGCGCTCATAGGCCTCGCGCATCGCGCTCTGAAGAAGCTCCGCCGTGTCGCCGCCGAGGTCGCGCGCCTGGAACGTGGTGTAGGTCACCGGCGGGCGGCGGTCCCGCCGCTCGATCATCGTGAACAGCAGGTCGGCGTAGGTGTCGCCCTGCGGCGCGTGCAGCACGTAGTGGACGTCACGCATCGCGGTGGCGATCCGCATCGCGCCGACATGGGGAGGTCCCTCATATGTCCAGACCGTGAGCTGCATCTCAAGCCACCAGCCTTGCCCGCCGCACCAGCGGCCGCGCGAACAGTTCGGCGAGGTCGCCGGCCTGCTCGTAGCCCTGCACAGGCGTGAAAATCAGTTCGATCGACCATTTCGTCGCCATGCCCTCCGCCTCCAGCGGGTTGGCGAGGCCGAGGCCGCAGACCACGAGATCCGGCCGCGCGTCGCGGCAGCGATCGAGTTGCCGCTCGACATCCTGGCCTTCGCTGAGGACGACACCGGGAGGCAGCAAGGCGAGATCGCCGGCGAGATGGTCGCGGTGCAGATAGGGCGTGCCGACCTCGACGAGACTCATGCCGAGTTCGCGCGCGAGGAAACGCGCCAGCGGAATCTCGATCTGCGAATCCGGGAACAGGAAGATGCGCTTGCCGGCAAGCTGCGGCCGGTGGCGCGCGACCGCGCGGTCGGCGCGCGCGCGCAGCGGCGCGGTGACGGCATCGAAGCGCGCCTCGTCGACGCCGAAGTGCCGCGCAGCCGCGCGCAGCCAGAGCGTGGTGCCTTCGCTGCCGAGCGGAAACGGCGCCGCGATCCGCCGGCAGCCGCGTTCTTCCAGCGCGCGCGCGGTGTCGCCGAGGAAAGGCTGCGCCAGCAGACAGGCCGTGTCCGGCCCGATCGCCGGCAGGTCGCGCGAGCGCCGCGGCGGCAGGAACGCAACGGAGGCGATGCCGAACGCCGAGAACAGACGGCGGAACTGATCCTCCACGACATCAGCCAGCGCGCCGACGATCAATAGCGAGGGCGGCGCATTAGTCGCCGCCTCGGGCAGCACCGGCACCAGCGCGGCGAGGCAGGCATCCTCGCCTTGCGTGAAGGTCGTCTCAATGCCGCTGCCCGAATAATTGAGAATGCGGACCGCGGGCGCGAATTTCTGGGATAGCCGCAGCGCCGCGCGCGACAGATCGAGCTTGATGACTTCCGATGGGCATGATCCGACAAGAAACAGCAGCTTGATGTCCGGACGCCGGGCCAGCAGTTGCGCGACGATGCGGTCGAGTTCGTCATTCGCATCGACCAGCCCGGCAAGGTCGCGCTCTTCCATGATCGCGGTGGCGAAGCGGGGCTCGGCGAAGATCATCACCCCCGCCGCCGACTGGATGAGGTGCGCGCAGGTCCGCGAGCCGACCACGAGAAAGAATGCGTCCTGGATCTTGCGATGCAGCCAGACGATGCCCGTCAGCCCGCAGAACACCTCGCGCTGCCCGCGCTCCCGCAGAACGCCGCCGCCATCCGGGCAAGCTTGCACGCGCGCGTTCATGCGTCCTCCGTCACAGCTGATGCGTGCACGTCGCGCTCCTGAAGACGCGCCGCGCGGAGCTTGAGCAGGAATTGAGTGGCGTTGATCGCGTAGGACGCATAGGCGGCGAGAACCAGCATCATCTGCTGGCGCGCACTGCCGATGTCCGCGAAGATCGCCACGAGATAGGCGGTGTGCAGCGCCAGCACGAGAATGCTGAAGACATCTTCCCAGAAGAAGGCCGGCGCGAACAGGTAGCGGCCGAACACGACGCGCTCCCAGATCGAGCCGGTCACCATGATCGCGTAAAGCAGCAGCGTCTTGACGACGATCGAGCAGGTCGCGATCCACAGCCCTTCGCCGGTCGCGAGGTAGCGCAGCACGAGGGCCAGGCTCACCAGGAAGGCGACAAACTGAACCGGCGCCAGGATGCCCTGGACCAAGGTCCACGGGGTCGCATCACGTCGCCGTTTTTCTTCGGCGGAGTAGAGCGCCACGGTTTGCGGACGGGCCGGCCGCCGATCGTCCGCGCCTCCCCGCCGATCGCGCACGCCGCTCAGGAGGCCGGTGTCCGACCAGGAGGTGCAGGCCGCGCCAGGTGTTAAGACAACACAACATTCCGTGTAATGAACATTTGACAATCTAACGGCGCGGTGATGCGATGGGCCAGGGAGGCGCGCCATGGTCACGACGTCGGAACCATCAGCATTACGGCTGGGTCGAGTGGTTCGGCGTTCGTGCATCGCTTCACCCCGCCAGTGGGAGCCCGATACGGACAGTAGGGAGAGGCTAAACCTCCATTGGAGAAGTGTCAACTACTATTGACGTCAATAATACTTGACGAAAGGGACGACATCCGTTCAGATGGATAGGGAGGCATTCGATGGCTGAACTCAATGAAACCGCCCCTGATGTTGCTTTCGATTTCGGCGCCAGGCCGAGCCGGATACAGCGTGCTTCCGGGCTTTCGCCCACGTTTTCCGAGGCCGCCCTTCGCCATCGTGCGTCCGCGATGCGCGAGCCACTGACGGCGGTGAGCAAAATCATCGAGGTCGAAATCATTCCCCGCCTTGTAATGGCGCGCGGCAGCCTCGGTCCTTCCAACAACCTTCCGGCGGCGCCGACCAACGATTCCGACCCTGCGGGCTTCGCCCAGCTGATGCTTGGCGAGACGGGCAACCGCGCGGCCGACTGCATCCAGGCCTTCCGTGACCGCGGCACGTCGCTCGAAACGATCTATCTGGATCTGCTCGTTCCGACCGCGCGCCACCTGCGCCACCTCTGGGTGAACGACGAATGGGATTTCGCCGACATCACCCTCGCCTTCTGGCGCATGCAGCAACTGCTGCGCGACCTCAGCCCCGCTTTTTGCGCTGACGCATCCCTCAGATCCACGGGACTTCGCGCCCTGCTCGCGCCTGGACCGGGCGAGAACCACGATGTGGGGCACATGATATTCGGCCTCGTTCTGGCCGGCGAATTTCTTCGGCGCGACGGGTGGGATACCTGGATCGAACCGAACTCGGCGCACGCGGCCTTTATCGACACGATCCGCACGCAATGGTTCGACGTCGTCGAGTTTTTTTCCAACAGCGACAAAAAGCTGGATGACCTCGCCTCGAATATCCGCACGGTCCGGCGTGAATCGCCCAACCGGGATATCGGCGTCATGGTCGGCGGAACAGCGTTCACTGAACGGCCTGAACTCGTCCTATTGGTCGGCGGCGACGCTGTCGTCTCCGATTTCAGTCAGGAAGCCGTGCAAGCCCGCAGCGTCGTCACCTTGCTGACCGACCAACGATAACAGGGCATCGACCAGGGTTACGGTAGGACGAAACTGGCCATCATGATGTTCCTTTTACAGGAAGGTTGTTTCGTCCGTGCCCGTGAAGGCTTTCAGGCATCCAAAGGAATCGCTTGGCGATCTCAAGGCTGACATCGCCGCGACACTGATCGCCGCCACCGCCGATGTTGCGCTGGCTCTCGACGGCGACGGCGTCATTCGGGATATGGCCTTCCACCGCGCGGACCTTCCGCTCGAGTTGAAGAACACAGACCAGTGGGTCGGCCGCTCCTGGCAGGCGACGGTTGCCGAAGAAAGCCAGATCAAGATCGAGCAGATGCTGGAGGAGGCCGCCGCTCACAAGGTTCCGCGATGGCGGGAGATTCGGTGTCCGGCAACCCGCGGCCCCGACGTTCCGTTTCTCTTTTCCACGATCGCGATCGAGGATCGGCGGCGCAGCGTCGCGATCGGGCGCGACCTGCGCGCCGCAGCCGCGCTCCAGCAAAAACTGGTTGAGGCCCAGATGGTGATCGAGCGCGACTATTCGCGCATGCGGAACGTCGAATCGCGTTACCGCATCATGTTCCAGATGTATTCGGAACCGGTGCTGATCGTCGATGCCGCCACGCATCGCATCGTGGAGGCGAATCCCGCCGCATCCATCCTGACCGATGGAAGCCTGACGCATCTGATCGGTAAACTGTTTCCCGACGCCCTGCCGATCGACGACCCGTCTGTCGCCCAGGGCATCGCCTTCGCGCTTCGCGCGCAGTCGAGGATTGAAAACAAGCGGTTGAGTCTCGGCAACGGCAAGCAGTTCGTGCTCGACGGCCTGCTGTTCAGGCAGGATCTATCCTCGTTCTTTCTGCTGCGCTTTGCGCCGGTGGCGAATGCGTACATCTTGCCGGCCAAGCCCGATCTGACCTTACAGATGCAGCAGTTCGTCGAGGATGTTCCGGATGGCCTCGTGCTGACGGATCACGAGGGTCACCTGCTTCACGCCAATGCCGCTTTCCTGCAACTCGCACAGATCGACAGCGAAAAGCGTGTCCTGGGCAAGAGCATCGAGCGCTGGATTGGCAAGTCGAGCGTCGATTTCGACATTCTGTTGTTGAATTTGCGCCAGCACAGGTCGCTCAAGCTGTTTTCCAGCGTCGTGCGCGGCGAGCTCGGCTCGCCGGTTGACGTCGAGATTTCCGCCGCCGTGCTCGGCAGCGAGGCAGATTCGAATCTCGGATTCATCATCCGCGATGTCGGACGGCGAATCGGAGGCTCGATCGCCCTTCGTTCCGAAATCCCGCGATCGCGCGAGCAGCTCGCCGAATTGATCGGACGCGTGCCGCTGAAGGAGCTGGTGCGGGAGACGACCGACGTTATCGAGCGCATGTGCATCGAGGCGGCGCTCAAACTGACCGGCGACAATCGCGCCACAGCGGCCGAAATGCTCGGCCTCAGCCGGCAGAGCCTTTACGTCAAGCTGCGGCGCTTCGGGCTCGCAGACGTCGGGGAGTTTGACGATGACAGGATGGAGTAGGCCATCATGACGGAAATCGCCCCTGCTTCGCTCGCGCGGCCTTCGCCATTGGTCGTCCTCGAACTTCTGAAACCCATCACCTGGTTTCCGCCGATCTGGGCGTTCGGCTGCGGCGTCGTTTCCTCGGGCGCGAGCGTATGGGACCGCTGGCCAACCGTCATCGCGGGCATGGCCCTTGCCGGTCCGCTGGTCTGCGCCACCAGCCAGGCGGTCAACGACTGGTTCGACCGTCATGTCGACGCCATCAACGAGCCGAACCGTCCGATTCCATCGGGACGCGTTCCGGGCCGCTGGGGGCTCTATATCGCGATCGTCTGGACGGTGCTTTCGCTTCTGGTCGCGGCCCTGCTCGGCCCCTGGGGATTCGGAGTGTCGGTGGTGGGGCTGGCGCTGGCCTGGGCCTACAGCGCGCCGCCGATCCGCCTCAAGCAGAACGGCTGGTGGGGCAACAGCGCCGTCGGCCTCTGCTACGAGGGGCTGCCGTGGTTCACCGCCGCCGCGATCATGACCCACGGCGCGCCGCGCTGGCCGATCGTGCTGGTCGCGCTGCTCTACAGTTTCGGCGCGCACGGCATCATGACGCTGAACGACTTCAAATCCATCGAAGGCGATCGCAGGATGGGCGTCGCCTCGCTGCCGGCGCAGCTCGGCCCGCAGCGCGCGGGCCTCATCGCCTGCGCGACCATGGCTGTGGCGCAGGCGGCCGTGATCGTCATGTTGTTCGCCTGGGACCGCCCGATTCACGCCGTTGCGGTCGCCGCCCTGCTCGCCGTCCAGATCGGCCTGATGCCGCGGCTCTTGCGTGACCCGCGAAAACTGGCGCCCTGGTACAACGGGACCGGCGTCAGCCTTTACGTCCTCGGCATGGTGATCAGCGCATTCGCGCTCGCGGGGCTTGGCCCATGACGCCGAACTCCCCGCAAACGTTGTCGTGGATCGGAATCGTCCGGCTCGGCCTGGTCCAGTTCGCGCTCGGCGCGATCGTCGTGCTCACGACATCGACGTTGAACCGGGTCATGGTGGTGGAGCTTGCACTGCCGGCCACGCTGCCGGGCTTCCTCGTCGGCATTCACTACGCGATGCAGGTGTTCCGCCCCCGCCTCGGCCACGGCTCCGATCTCGGCGGCCGGCGCACGCCGTGGATCGTCGGCGGCATGGCGGTGCTGGCGTCGGGCGGCGTGCTCGCGGCTGTCGCCACCGTCCTGATGGCGACCGCGCTTCTTGCCGGCGTCGCCGTGGCCATCGCCGCCTTCATCATGATCGGCATCGGCGTCGGCGCGGCGGGGACATCGCTGCTGGTGCTGCTCGCCAAGCGCACCTCGCCGGAACGCCGGAGCGCCGCGGCCTCGATCACCTGGATCATGACGATCGCAGGCTTCATCGTGACCACTGCGGCCGCGGGCCGCGCGCTCGACCCGTTTTCAGGGCCGCGACTGGTCGCCGTGTCGTCGGTGGTTTCGATGATCGCGATGGTCCTGACGCTGGCCGGCATCTGGAACATCGAAGGCACGCCGCC
>JBIQHO010000126.1:0-9462 GCA_044508545.1 Bradyrhizobiaceae bacterium
GTTTGAGCATGATCTTTTCCGAAAACCGGTTTCCACTTTTCGGGATCATGCTCTAAAGGAAGCCCATGCGTTCAACGATCGCGCTGCCCCAGGTCAGCCCGATGATGAGCAGCGCCACGCCGACCGCGGCCGAGCCGACGTCCTTGACGTGCCCGATTTGCGGATCGTGATCGGTCGTCAATCGATCCGCCAGTTTTTCGATCGCGGTATTCAGAAGCTCGATCGCCAGAAGCAGCAGCACCACCGCCACGAGTTCGACGCGCCGGGCCGCCGTCGCTCCGAGAAGCCACGCCAGCGGCAGCGCCAGCAGGAGCGCGAACAATTCCTGCCGGATGGCCTGCTCGGAACGGATGGCAAAATTCAATCCGTTCCAGCTATTGATGGTGGCGCGCCATAAGCGCGACACCTCAGAAACCCGCGACCGCGGGGATCGGCTTGACCTTGCCCTCGCGATCCTGCCTGAGCAATTCGGCGATCAGGAACGCCATGTCGATCGACTGCTCGGCATTCAGGCGCGGATCGCAGACGGTATGATAGCGGTCGTTGAGGTCCTCGTCCGTGATCGCACGCGCGCCGCCGATACACTCGGTGACGTTCTGTCCGGTCATTTCCAGATGAACGCCGCCGGCATGCGTGCCTTCCGCGGCATGAATGCTGAAGAACGACTTGACCTCCGACAGGATGCGATCGAACGGACGGGTCTTGTAGCCGCTGGTCGAGGTGATGGTGTTGCCGTGCATCGGATCGCACGACCACACGACAACGCGGCCCTCGCGCTGCACCGCGCGGATCAGCTGCGGCAGGTAATCGCCGACCTTGTCCGAGCCGAAGCGGCCGATCAGCGTCAGCCGCCCCGGCTCGTTGTCCGGATTGAGCACGTCGATCAGCTTCAAGAGTTCGTCCGGCTTGAGCGAGGGACCGCACTTCAGCCCGATCGGATTCCTGATGCCGCGGAAATATTCGACGTGGCCGTGATCGAGCTGACGGGTGCGGTCGCCGACCCAGATGAAATGGCCTGACGTGGCGTACCAGTCGCCGGTCGTGGAATCGATCCGCGTCAAAGCCTGCTCGTAACCGAGCAGCAATGCCTCGTGGCTGGTGTAGATATCGGTCGCCCGCAGTTCCGGGTGACTCTCCAGGTTGAGCCCGCAGGCGCGCATGAAATTGAGCGCGTCGGAAATGCGGTCGGCCAGTTCCTTGTAGCGCCGCGACTGCTGGGAATCCTTGATGAAACCCAGCATCCACTGATGCACGCTGCCGAGATTGGCGAAACCTCCGGTCGCGAAGGCGCGAAGCAGGTTCAGCGTCGCCGCCGATTGCCGATAGGCCATGATCTGACGATGCGGATCGGGCACGCGCGACTGCGCGGTGAAGGCGATGTCGTTGACGATGTCGCCGCGATAGCTCGGCAACTCGACGCCGTCGATTGTCTCCATCGGCGACGAGCGCGGCTTGGCGAACTGGCCGGCAATGCGGCCGACCTTCACCACCGGCAGCGCGCCGGCATAGGTCAGGACCACCGCCATCTGCAGCAGCACGCGGAAGAAGTCGCGGATGTTGTTGGCGCCGTGCTCGGCGAAGCTCTCGGCGCAGTCGCCGCCCTGCAGCAGGAATGCCTCGCCGGCAGCGACTCGGGCCAGGGCCTTCTTCAGATTGCGCGCCTCACCCGCAAAAACCAGCGGCGGAAACGTGGCGAGCTGTGCCTCGACTTCGCCCAATGATTTCGCATCCGGATAATCCGGCATTTGCTGCACGGGCCTGGCCCGCCAGCTATCGGGTGTCCACCGCTCGGACATAGGGTCAACTCCTGAGGAAAAACCGCCACTTAACGGGGAAGCGGCGACGAACCCGTATATACACAGGCTGGCCGCGCCGCGCCAGTTGGCATTAAGTTTCTCCGCACAAGGCGTTGAAACAAATGAGTAATTCCATCAACTAGCTTTTGTCAGGCTCGCCTGTGCGACGGCATCGGCCGAATCCGGATTCGTTCAGCCGCGGACGTTCGATCGCCGCCGTGGCATCGGAGTTCCCGCAACCACTTGAAACCGGCCGCCGAAAGTGTCCTCACTCCGCCGCTTCACGCACGTGACGGGCGATCGGCGTCCGCATCGTTACGAGTTCTTCGGCCGCCGTGGGATGCAACGCCATCGTCGCGTCGAAATCCGCCTTGGTCGCCTTCATCCTGATCGCGATGCCGAGAACCTGCACGATCTCGGCAGCGCCGTCGCCGACGATGTGGCAGCCCAGCACGCGATCGGTCGTCGCGTCCACCACGAGCTTCATCAGAATGCGGGTGTCGCGGCCGGATAGCGTCGCCTTCATCGGTCGGAACGTCGTCTTGTAGATATCGACGCTGTTGAACTGCGCGCGCGCCTGCGCTTCTGTCAGCCCCACCGTGCCGACCTCGGGTTGCGAGAAGACCGCGGTCGGAATGTCCGCATGATCCACGCGCGTAGGTTTGTTGCCGAACACCGTGTCCGCAAATGCGTTCCCTTCCCGGATCGCAACCGGCGTTAGGTTGAAGCGATGCGTCACGTCGCCGACCGCGTAGATGTGCGGCACGCTGGTTTGTGAAAGGCCATCGACGGCAACGCCGCCGTTCTTCGGATTGATAGCAACGCCCGCCTTTTCAAGCCCGAGGTTTGCGACGTTGGGATGCCGGCCGATCGCAAACAGCACCTGGTCGGAGGCAACGCTCGACCCGTTCGACAGATGAGAGGTAAACTCGTCGCCGTGCCGATCGACCCGGTCGACGGTGCATCCCGTCAGGACGGTGATGCCGTCCTTTTCCATCTCGGCGCGGACATGCGCGCGGACATCGTCGTCGAAACCGCGCAGGATATTGTCGCCGCGATAGATCAGCGTCACATCGCTGCCGAATCCGGCGAAGATGCAGGCGAATTCGAGCGCGATGTATCCGCCGCCCTGGATCGCAATCCGCTTCGGCAACTCCGCAAGATGAAACACCTCATTGGAGGAGATCACATGCTCGATGCCGGGAATGGACCGCCCGTGGTTGGGCGCGCCGCCCGTTGCGATCAGCACATGCTTGGAGCGGATTGTCTCGCCCGTCGCCAGCCGCAGCGTGTGCGGGTCGTCGAACACCGCCCTCGCCTTGAGGACGCGAACGCCCGCCTTTTCGACGGTGGAGGTGTAGGCTGCCTCCAGCCGGGCGATCTCCCTGTCCTTGTTGGCGATCAGCGTCGGCCAGTCGAAGGTGGCGGAGGGGATCGACCAGCCAAAGCCGGCGGCATCCTCGATGTCGTGGCGGATGTGAGATCCGTAGACCAGGAGCTTCTTCGGCACACAGCCGCGGATGACGCAGGTGCCGCCCATCCGGTATTCCTCGGCGATCATGACGCGCGCGCCATAGCCGGCGGCGATGCGAGCGGCGCGCACGCCGCCCGATCCACCACCTATGACGAACAGATCGACGTCGAAATCAGCCATGCCGAAGCCCGACCGGAGTCCAATTTCCCTATCAGATTTCTTTGCCGCGCTTGCGCATTTCCGCGCGGAATTCGCCGTTGACGACCGCCGCGAACTGCTGCGCCCACTGGTTCATGAATGCCATGCTCGCCTCGATCGCCTTGGGCTCCTGCGCGATCAACTTCTGACCCAGCGGGGATTTGTAAAAGGTGACCAGGTCCTTCAACTCCTGCTCGGTAAAATTGCTGGCATAAATCTTCGCCATGCCGTCACCGATCTCCCTTTCGCGACCCGCCAGCGACTTGGCAACGATCAGCGCGACCTCGTTGAGATCCTTCTGGTAGTTCAGATTGGATTGCAGCAGCGTGGTCTTGGTCCGCTCCACCATGCCCGGAACAGCATTCGCGTACATCGCGTTCGCGTGCTTCAGCGTCAGAAGCTCTTTGGCCGAGGCGATGGCGGCGGGCGTCGGCTGCGTGGTCTGCTGAGCCAGCGCGGTGCCTGAGAACGCCAGCGCCACGGCAAGGCAAGCCGCCGGCAGAATTCTTGAAAGACCCTTCATCTCGATTCTCCTGATTGCGGCGCTAGCGCCCGCTCAACAACGCGAATTCCCTGTGCGCCCGCCAACATCGCCACGCGCGCCAGACCAATGAACAGTCCGTGCTCGACGACGCCGGGGATCGGATTCAACAGTCCGGCCAGACGGGATGCATCGGGTATTTGCCCGAGGCTGGCATCGAAAATCCAGTGGCCGCCATCGGTGACGAAAGCATGGCCGTCCGGCCCCTTTCGGACGGCCAGTTGACCCGAAACGCCGGCTTTCGCGAACGCATCGGTAATGGCGCGGCGCGTCGCCGCCAGCCCGAATGGAATGACTTCGATCGGCAAGGGAAACCTGCCGAGGCTCGCCACCCACTTCGTTTCATCAGCGATCACGATCATGCGCTCCGACGCCGCCGCCACGATCTTCTCGCGCAGCAGCGCCCCGCCACCGCCCTTGATCAGGTTCAAGTCGGAAGCGATTTCATCGGCGCCGTCGACCGTCAGATCGAGCCGGTCGAGATCGTCCAGGGTGGTCAGCGGAATGCGGCACCGCTCAGCGTCGGCTCGCGTTGCTTCGGATGTCGGCACGCCGACGACCTTCAGCCCCTCCCGGACGCGCTCGCCCAGAAGCTCGACAAAGTGCCTGGCGGTGGATCCCGTCCCCAGGCCCAGTTTCATGCCATCCTCGACGTATTCAAGGGCGCGCGCCGCAGCCTGTCTTTTCAATTCATCCAACGTCATGAAGACCTCGATCTCGCAACAGTCTCGCCTTGCCCGCGTCCCTCTAGAGCATGATCCCGAAAAGTGGAAACCGGTTTTCGGGTAAGATCATGCTCGATCAATAAGGGATTTAGGCTGGAGTTCTGATCAATGCGGTTGGATCAGACCCCCGGCGTCCGGAGTCCACGTCCAGGTTTGCCGCACCGACATGCAAACCCGGCGGGACACTAGCTATCCGCAAGGAACAGGGCAATCCGGCGTTTCCGGCCCGGATTGGAGCATTGCCGAGACCGCATTTCACTCTTGCATGTCTGGCGCGAGGCGGGTACCGATCCGCCATTATGACGCTTTCCCCTTTTCCAATGGTCGTGTTCGACCTCGACGGGACGCTGGTCGATACAGCGCCTGATCTCGCCGCCGCGCTCAATTTCGTTCTGGACCGCGAAGGCCTGCGCACGGTGTCGTTGCCGACAGCCCGCTCGATGATCGGCGCCGGGGTTCGGCGCATGATCGAGCGCGGCCTCGAGCACGACGATCATCCCGCGACGCCGGACGATGTGACGCGGATGATGGGCGACTTCATCGACTATTACACCGCCCATATCGCCGACGCGTCGCGTCCCTTCGAGGGACTTGTCGAGGCGCTCGATGAGCTGGCGGCCCGAGGGTACCGTTTCGCTGTCTGCACCAACAAGCTCGAATCGCTCGCCAAGCTGCTGCTTGACCAGCTGGGATTGAGCTCGCGGTTTTCTGCAATCTGCGGAGGCGACACCTTTGGCGTGTCCAAGCCGGATCCGGCGATATTGCAGCAGACGGTCGCACGCGCGGGCGGGAGCCTGCGGGCCGCCATTATGGTGGGCGATGCGGGTCCCGACGTCGGAGTCGCGCGCCGGGCCGGGATCCCGGTCATCGGAGTCACATTCGGTTATACGGAAACCCCGATCGCGGAACTCAAACCCGATCGCGTCATCAGCCATATGAGGGAACTGCCGGACAGCATCGCGGCGTTGCAGACCCCGATGCTTGACGTAACAGGCTGATTTAGCTGTCGGAATTCAACCTTGTCAGCATGGCTCATGGTTGATGTCGGTTGACCGTCGCGGTCAGCTATGCGGCCCCCGACGCTTTTGTGGTCCGAACGGAAGTTACGTCAGTTCATCGCAGCATGAAGCGACGGGTCGATCGAAAGCGGCATGCGCCCGCGGCGGCGAGGCTTTTCCCGATCCCCTTTCCCGCATTCAACCCCGCATCCGCCGGTTAACTCTTGCGCACCGCAGCAGAGCTGACGCATTGTGCGGCGGCCATAACTTGCCTAGATTAGAAAAGAAACAAATACCGCTCACGCCGTTGCAACAAGGCAAATTGAATGACCGGTACCTCTGCTCTTACCGAGGCTTCTGCTTCAGCCCGGAAAATGGTCGACCCGTTTGGCCGGTCCATCAGCTATTTGCGCGTATCGGTCACGGATCGCTGCGACCTTCGCTGCTTCTATTGCATGTCGGAAGACATGACTTTTCTGCCGAAGGTCGACCTGCTCACTCTGGAAGAGCTTGACCGCCTGTGCTCGGCATTCGTCGCCAAGGGCGTGCGCAAGCTGCGGCTGACCGGTGGCGAGCCGCTGGTGCGCCGTAACGTGATGTCGCTATTCCATTCGCTGTCGCGTCACCTGCAGACCGGCGCGCTGAACGAACTGACGCTCACGACCAACGGATCGCAACTGGCCCGTTTCGCCTCCGAGCTGAAGGATTGCGGCGTGCGGCGGATCAACGTGTCGCTCGATACCCTCGATCCGGCCAAGTTTCGCGAGATCACGCGCTGGGGCGACATGCAGAAGGTCATGGCCGGCATCGATGCGGCGCAGGCCGCGGGCCTCGCCGTCAAGATCAACGCGGTCGCGCTCAAAGGTCTCAACGAAGACGAAATTCCATCTCTGATGGAGTGGGCGCACGGCCGGGGCATGGCGCTGACCCTCATCGAGGTCATGCCGATGGGCGACATCGGACAGTCCCGCACCGACCAGTATCTGCCGTTGTCGATGGTGCGCGCCCGGCTCGCCAGCCAGTACACCCTCACCGACCTGGATGACAGCACGGGCGGCCCCGCCCGCTACGTCCGGGTCAGCGAGACCGGCGGCAAACTCGGCTTCATCACGCCGATGACCCACAATTTCTGCGAGTCCTGCAACCGCGTCCGCATCACCTGCACGGGCACCCTGCACACCTGCCTCGGCCATGAAGATGCCTCGGACCTGCGCCGGCCGCTGCGGGCGTCCGCCAGCGACGATCTGCTGTACGAAACCATCGATCGCGCCATCGGTCTGAAGCCGAAAGGCCATGACTTCATCATCGACCGCCACAACCGCCCAAGCGTAAGCCGGCACATGAGCGTCACCGGCGGTTAGGCGAATAAACGCGCAGACGGCGCCGCTCAAAACTCCCTCGATATCAACAAGCCTCCGGTTGACGACGGCAGCCCGGCGCTGGAATGGTGCGCCGGCTTCATGGTTACGCGGCCGGCGATCCGCTGCTTTTCCATGAAAGCCAAAACTCCGCGGCCTGACGCGTACCTGTCCTGCAATGGCTTGCGCGCGCCGTGCCGTTCTGCAATCCGGCTTCCAAAATCGCGGCCGGCCGCGAGGAGGATGTGATGCGTCCGTTTCTGGCCCTGAGCGCGGCCATCGACCAGCTCAACGAAAAGATCGGATACGTCTGCAATGTCCTCGTGCTGCTCGCCGTCCTGGTGAGCGCCGGCAACGCGATGATCCGGTACGCCTTCGACTACAGTTCGAACGGCTGGCTCGAATTGCAGTGGTACATGTTCGCCGTCCTCGTGATGTTCGGCGCGTCCTACACCTTCAAGCGCAACGAGCATGTCCGCGTCGAGATCGTCTATCTGTTCCTGTCCGAGCGCGGCAGGCTCTGGCTCGATCTCATCGGCACCCTCTTCTTTCTGATTCCCGCCTGCCTGTTGCTGAGCTACCTGTCGTGGCCGTTCTTCATGCAGTCCTACGCGGTCGGCGAAATGTCGGGAAATGCCGGCGGCCTGGTCCGCTGGCCGATCAAGCTCGTGATCCCGGCCGGTTTCATGATGCTTGCGCTTCAGGGCGTCTCGGAAGTGATCAAGCGCGTCGCGGCGCTGCAAGGCAGCGTCACGCTCGATACGACGTATGAGAGACCGACCCAATGATTACGCTCCAGATGATGCCGCCGATGATGTTCGGCGGCCTGGTTCTGGCGATGTTGATCGGCTTTCCGGTAGCCTTCACGCTGGCTGCGGTCGGACTCTCCTTCGGATTCCTCGCGATCCATCTCGGCTTCTTCGACCTGAATTTCCTTCAGGCCATTCCGGGGCGCGTGTTCGGCAGCGTGCTGTCCAACGAGCTGCTGCTCGCGATTCCGTTTTTCACCTTCATGGGATCGGTGCTCGAGCGCTGCGGTCTCGCGGAGGACATGCTCGACTCGATGGGCCAGTTGTTCGGGCCGATCCGCGGCGGCCTTGGCTATTCGGTCATTCTCGTCGGATTCATTCTCGGCGCCATCACCGGCACGGTCGCGGCGCAGGTGATTGCGATGGCGCTGATCTCGATGCCCGTGATGATGCGCTACGGCTACAACACGCGCTACATCACCGGCGTGCTTGCGGCCTCCGGCACCATCACCCAACTCGTTCCGCCCTCGCTGGTGCTGATCGTTCTCGCCGACCAGCTCGGAAAGTCGGTCGGCGACATGTATCTCGGCGCCTGGGGCCCTTCGCTGTTCCAGATCGCGCTGTTCGCCGGCTACACCTTCCTGCTCGGCATCTTCAAACCGGATCACGTCCCCGCTGTGCCGAAGGAATTCCGCACGCTCACCGGTTGGCCGCTATGGCGGAAATGCCTGATGGGCATCATTCCCTCCGCCGTCCTGATCTTCGTCGTGCTCGGCACCATGATGATGGGGCTGGCGACTCCGACGGAAGCCGGCGCGATGGGCGCCGTCGGCGCGATCGTTCTTGCGGCCATTCACCACAAGGATTTCAGCACCACCGGCCGCAAAATCCTGATCGTCGGCGCGATCGCTGGCGGCATCGGCACGCTTGTCGGAATCTTCATAGCAGAAGGCCCGGTCTTCAGGATCGCCTTCGCCGTCACCTATCTTGCGGTGGTATGGATTTGCCTGGAAGCCGTCCGCATTCCCGGCCTTCGAGACCTCATCAAGCAAGGCTATCAATCGACGATGCGCCTCACCACCATGGTGACGTTCATCCTGATCGGCTCGACCTGCTTCTCCGTGGTGTTTCTCGGCGTATCCGGCGGCGAATGGCTCGAACATCTGCTGACCTCGCTGCCGGGCGGCGCGTGGGGCTTTCTCGCCTTCATCAACGTCTTCATCTTCTTCCTGGCGTTTTTCCTCGATTTCTTCGAGATCGCCTTCATCATCCTGCCGATGATCGCCCCGGTGGCGCAGAAGCTTCTCGCTCCGATCGTCGGCGCGGACGCCGCTCTGATCTGGTTCGGCGTCATGATCTGCGTCAACATGCAGACCTCGTTCCTGCATCCTCCATTCGGTTTCGCGCTGTTCTATCTGCGCGGAGTCGCGCCGCGCGAGGTGAAAAGCTCCGACATCTACTGGGGCGCCGTACCCTGGATCGGATTGCAGATCATCATGGTCGTGCTCGTGATCGCGTTTCCCGCCACGGTGACGGGCCTGCTCGGCAAACCGGCGACCGTCGATCTCGACAAGATCAGGATCGAGATTCCCGACATCGATGTCGCGCCGCTCGATTTCGGTT
>JBIQHO010000127.1:0-9411 GCA_044508545.1 Bradyrhizobiaceae bacterium
CCGTGGTGATGATGCCGATGCCGAGCGTCACGGCGAAGCCGCGCACCGGGCCGGTGCCGATATAAAACAAGACCGCTGCGGCGATGAACGTCGTGATGTTGGAATCCAGGATCGTCGCCAGCGCCCGCTTGAAGCCGGCGTCGATCGCCGAAATCGCGGTGCGGCCGCCGCGAAGTTCCTCACGGATGCGCTCATAGATCAGCACGTTGGAATCGACGGCGATGCCAACCGTGAGCACGATGCCGGCGATGCCGGGCAGCGTCAGCGTCGCGTTCAATAACGACAGCACGCCGAAAATCATGGCGACGTTGATGGCGACGGCGATATTCGCAAACACCCCGAACAGCCGGTAGGTCAGCAGCATGAACAGGATGACCATGATCGAACCGACATAGGCGGCAAGCTCGCCTTTTTCGATCGAGTCCTGTCCGAGGCCGGGACCGACGGTGCGTTCCTCGATGATGGTCAATGGGGCCGGCAGCGCGCCGGCGCGCAGCAGGATCGCAAGGTCGTTGGCCTCCTGCACCGTGAAATTCCCGGAAATCTGGCCGGAGCCGCCGGTGATCGGTTCGCGGATGACGGGCGCGGAGATCACCTCGTTGTCGAGGATGATGGCGAATGGCTGTCCGACGTTTTCCGACGTCGCCTGCGCAAACTTGCGCGCGCCGTTGCTGTTGAATCGGAAAGTCACGATCGGCTCGCTGGTGCGCGAATCGAATCCGGGCTGCGCGTCGATCAGGTCGCCGCCGGAGACGAGCACCTGCTTCTTGACGACATAAGGCGTCTTGGGCGCCTGCGAACTCATCAGCACTTCGGAATCGGCGGGCACCCGGCCTTGCAGGGCCTGTTCGGGCGACACGCTCGAATCGACCATGCGGAAGTCCATCTTGGCGGTCTTGCCGAGGATTTCCTTCAGCCGCGTCGGGTCCTGCAATCCCGGCACCTGCACCAGAATGCGATCGGCGCCCTGGCGCTGGATCAGCGGTTCGACGGTGCCGAGTTCGTTGACGCGCTTCTCGATGATCTGGATCGACTGCTCGACCGACTGGCGAATGCGGTCGGTGATCGCAGCCTGCGGGACCGTGAGGCGGATCAGCCCGCCTTCAGCACTACTGATTTCAAGGCTGCGCTGACCGCTGGAGCCGAGCAGGCCCCCTAACGGTTGCGACAGATCGCGCAACTTGCCGAGCGCGGTCTGGAATTCATCCTCCTTGCTGATGCGCACTTCGACGGCGCCGTTCTTGACGGCAAGGCCGGTATAGGCGATCCGCGCGTCGCGCAGCGCCTTGCGGGCATCGTCACGGACCTGATCGAGTTTCTCTTTCTTGACGTAGTTGGAATCGACCTCGAGCAACAGATAGGAGCCGCCCTGAAGATCGAGCCCGAGCACGAGGTGGCGCTGCGCCCATTTCGGCCAGGTCTTGACCTGCGCCTCCGGAAAGAAATTCGGCACGGCGCACAGGCAGACCAGGAGGGCGGTCAAGACGATCGCCAACGCTTTCCACCGCGTGAAGTACAGCATCGAGATAACCCGTCAGCTCGCGGCGTTGTCGTCCTTGGCGTCCTCGCCCTTGGCGCGTCCCTTTGCCGGCTCACCTTTGGTCGGCTCACCTTTGGTCGGCTCGCCCTTGGCCGGCTCGCCCTTGGCGCGGACGATCGAAATCATCTGCCGCATCTGCCGCACCCGGACGCCGTCCGCGATTTCGAACTCGATCTGCTCGTCGTCCACAACCTTGGTGACCTTTCCGACCAGACCGCTCGAGGTGATGACGGTGTCGCCGCGGCGAATGTTCTTCACGAGCTCGTTATGCTCTTTCGCCTTCTTCTGCTGCGGCCGGATGATCAGGAAATACATGATGATGAAGATCAGCGCGAACGGCAGCAACGACATCAGCAGGCTGTTGGTATCGCCGGCACCGGCAGCCTGAGCAAACGCAGGGGTTATGAACATTCGGACAATTCCTTGAAACGGAGCAACCAGGACGACGGCAGAGTCGGCCGGTGGAGAGCAAATTCGCGCGGACTATAGCGGCCGCAGTCCCAATTGCAACGCTGCCAGCCCCTTGATCGGGCCTCATGATTCCGCGGCTTGCGGGCAGTGGGGCACCCCGTTAAGGGTGCGCGGTCAGGAAAGGACAAGATGGCAAAAAAGTCACGAAAACCCGGCGCCCGCAAAACGCCGGGGGCTCGCCCCGGAAAAATGATCGGCGGCGCGACAAAAGGTCCGGAATCGACAGCCCTGGCTGCCGCGGAACGCATCGCCAGCGCGCTTGAGGCGATCGCCGCAGCCATGTCCTCGGCGGCGGCAAAACCCGACAACGGCCGTGCGCTGGCGAGCGCCGACGCCTTCATCTGGCATCCGGACGGACGACTGGCGCCGGTGCCGCGCGTCAGCCGCGTTGATCTCGATCTGCTCAGGGGTATCGACCGGCTGCGGGACATCCTGATCGAGAATACCGAGCGCTTCGCCAAGGGCCTGCCCGCGAATAACGCCCTGCTTTGGGGGGCGCGCGGCATGGGCAAATCGTCGCTGGTCAAGGCGGCGCATGCCAGCGTCAACGCCCGGGTCAACGGGCAACTCAAGCTGATCGAAATTCACCGTGAGGATATCGAGGGTCTGCCGGGTCTGATGGAGCAGCTTCGCTCGTCGGAGTTTCGCTTCATCGTGTTCTGCGACGATCTCTCGTTCGACGGCAATGACGCCTCCTACAAATCGCTGAAGGCGGTGTTGGAGGGCGGGATCGAGGGACGGCCCGACAACGTCATCCTGTACGCGACGTCGAACCGCCGCCACCTGCTGGCGCGCGACATGATCGAAAACGAGCGATCGACCGCGATCAATCCCGGCGAGGCCGTCGAGGAAAAGGTTTCGCTGTCCGACCGCTTCGGCCTCTGGCTCGGCTTTCATCGCTGCAGCCAGGACGAATATCTCGCGATGGTGCGCGGCTATTGCGCCCACTTCGGCATCGAGCTCGACGACACCGAACTTGAACGGGAGGCGCTGGAATGGTCGACCACGCGCGGCTCGCGATCAGGACGCGTCGCCTGGCAGTTCACGCAGGAACTGGCGGGTCGGCTTGGCGTGCGGCTGGCGAAGTAAGCGCTTCATCTTATCGCAAGCGTGCAACTAGAGGCCCGCCGTCAGGAGTTCGACGCCATCAGCGCTAAGGTGACCACGGCGGGTCCGGGTCCTTTCCTGTAGCGGGACTTACAGCCGACCTAAATCAGGGATGAGCATGACCGCGGGGTTTGCTCCAGGGCTGTTACGCCCCGTTGAGGAAATGAAGCGGGTCAACCGGTGACGATCCTTTTCGGATCTCGAAGTGGAGCTGCGGCGACGCCGCTTCGCCCGACTGACCCGACTTGGCAATGACCTGGCCGCGCTTGATGGTATCGCCGCGCTTCACCAACAACTCACTCGCATGGGCATATGCGGTCACGTAACCGTTGGGATGCCGAACCAGGATCAGGTTGCCGTAACCTTTGAGCTCGTTGCCGGAATAGGCAACGACGCCATCCTCAGCCGCCTTGACGGGCGTGCCCTCGGGCACGGCGACGTTGATGCCGTCATTCGACTTGCCGTTGGTCCTGGCGCCATAGGCTGCGATCACGCGGCCGCGCACCGGCCAGCGGAATGTCGGCAGCGCACCGGTTGCTTCGGCGGTCTTCGCCGCGGGCTTGACCACGGCCTCTTCGGGCGTCGTCGTCGCAACAGCGAGATTGACCTTCTGCACCGGACCTTCCGGCGCCGCCGCCGCCGTGTGAACCACAGGCGCAGCCGCAGCAGGAGGCGCCGCCGCCGCAGCGGCAACGGGCTGCGCGGCGACCGCGACGGCCTTCGTCGGCACCGTGATCTTCATGCCCACCTTTAATGTCGCACCCGGCTGCAGGCCGTTGGCGCGGGCAAGCTCGCCGACTGCGATATGATTTCGGCGCGCGATGCTCATCAGCGTATCGCCGCGATTGACGTAGTGGACAGCGGAGGCAGCCTCGGCGACCGCGATGGGTTTCGCAGCCGGGGCGGCATGAGTTTCCGCCGCCGCCGCGCGCTTCGGAATGATCAGTTGCTGGCCGGGCTGCAACCGGCGGGGGCCGCGGTAGCCGTTGGCCTTGAGGATTTCGGCGGTGGAGACGCCATAGCGGTGCGAAAGCCCCTCCAGTGTATCGCTGGTGCCGACGATGATCGGGGTGCCGCCGTTGTGATTCCACCCGTCCCGCGATGCGACAGGGCCTTTGGACTCGATCGGACGTGTCGGCGGCGCAGCCGAGTGGACGCTTCGCCCGCTGTCAGAGACGCTCGACGCCACCGGATAGGTTTTCGGCGTCGAGATCGGCGGCGGCAGCGGCTGCGATTGATACGATGATTGATATTGCGGCCTTGAATACTGCGGCAACTCGCGGCGTTGAACAGGAGCCGCGGGCGCTGCCGCCACCGAGCCGGTGGACTCGCGCTGCCACCCGAAATGATTTGACTGTTGCGGCCCGCTGTCGATCTGCGCGAGGCGCGAAGACATGTCCGCGCTGCATCCGGCAAAACCGATCGACACCAGCGCCAGCACCGCGACCTGCGGTACGCGACGCGAGCAAAGCACCTCGACGATACGGGACATGGTTACTCACTCGACGCAACTAAACTACAAAATTGACTAAACACGCCCCGAGTAAACAAGCCTTTAACCGTGACACGCCGCCGCCTTGAAAATTAACGTCGCAGGAACAATGTGTTGCGGCCCTGGGTGAACCAGCACCCGATCGGTGGACTAGTACCGCCTTCCGAAGTTCGTGGGGGTTCACAACACCCGCCTTCAATGAACGTCAGGAAACCAATGGCTGCTCGCAACTTTATGCTTGTAGGCCCGCTCGATCGAAATTCCGCTGCAATAAGATCCTAAAGCTCGCGGGCGATGCCCGGCAGCGCCGGCACGAAGCGCACGTCGATCAGCTCCTTGCGAGCCAGTCCGGCGGTGGTGCGCCGGAGAAGGATCAGCGTCTGCCGTCCGTTGTGCGGTCCGACCGGCGCGATCAGAAGCCCGCCGGGCTCGATCCGAGCTATCAGCGCATCCGGAACCCGCTCCATCGCCGCCGTCACCAGAATGCGGTCGAACTGTCCCGCTTCGGCAGGAATGTCGAAGCCGTCGCCCAGCATGACCTCGACGTTGTCGTAACCGAGTTGCTCCAGTCGGGCGCGAGCGCGATCGGCAAGCTCGCGAAATCGCTCGATGGTCACGACCTCGCGACACAGGCGCGACAGGATCGCGGCCTGATAGCCCGAGCCCGTGCCGATCTCCAGCACGCGGCTGTCGTCGCGCAATTCCAGCCGCTCCGTCATATAGGCAACCACGAAGGGCTGGCTGATGGTCTGGCCGCAGGCGATGCCGAGCGCGGTGTCGCACCAGGCGTCGCCACGATCGCTCTCCTCCACGAAGACATCGCGCGGAACGCTGTCCATCGCGCGCAGCACACGCTGCTCGCTGATGCCGCGTCGCCGCAAGGTGAGCTGAAACATCATCTTTTCAGGCGGCGGGCGATTGTCGGGAGGCATGGGCGGGATCTCGAGCGCTGGCGTCTGGCCACAGCGGATATCAAGATATGTTGATGCAATCTGCCCGGATCATCCGCCGGGTCAATCCGGACTTTCAAAATTTTTGTTCCCCAGCCGGAACGGGGGGGCCCTGCCGCTCCCCACGCCCTCAAAATTACGCCCAAGGGGTAGCTGCAATTCGACCTCGGAATACCTTATGATGGCCGCGGCAGCGGCACGCATTGCCTTGGCCGGCGTAATTTGCGACCCTGTACTGGAAATTGGGCAAGGGATCAGTCTCTTCCATGGCGCCAATAAAACCGCCCGGTGGCTCGGTATTTCTCGTCGAGGACGAGGTCATGATCCGCATGATGGTTGCGGACATGCTGGAAGAGCTTGGCTACAGCATCGCCGCGGAATCCGGCGATATCGACCAAGCGCTCATGCTCGCGCAGACCACCGACTTCGACATCGCCATCCTCGACGTCAACGTCAACGGCAAGCTGATTTCCCCAGTGGCCGACGCGATCGAAGAACGCAACCGGCCTTTCATTTTCGCAACCGGCTACGGGACGCAGGGCCTGCCGCCGGAATATCGCGACCGCCCGGCGTTGCAGAAACCATTCCAGATGGAAAACCTCGCGGTCATGATCGAGAGCACGCTCAATCGCAGCGCCACGGCCGAGCGAAGCTGAACGTCGCGGTCGCCCGCCCCCCCAGCGTGACGGCGCGTGTCACTTCAAGGCCGTCGTCAGAACCTTGAGGAACACGTCGTCGGTGCGATCCAGCCGCAGCGGCGTCACCGAGACGCACCGCGACGCGATCGCCGCGAGATCGGTCCCTGCCGCCGGGGTATCCGCGGCGTCGGCCTTCTCGAATCCGATCCAGAAATACGGGTTGCCGCGGCCGTCGCGGCGTTCAACGATCTTGAGAAAGCCAAGATTGCGCTTGCCCATCCGCGTCACCAGCACCCCCGCCACATCCTGCGGCGCGCAAGCCGGAAAATTGACATTGACCACCGTGTTTTTAGGAATGCCGGCGTCGATCACCTTGCGCAGAATCTGCGGCCCGAACGTGAGCGCGGTTTCCCACACCGGCCTGTCGCCGGTCTCCATGCTGAATTCCTGCGACAGCGCGAACGACGGCAGCCCGAGCATCGTGCCCTCGAGCGCGCCCGCGATGGTGCCGGAATAAACCACGTCCTCGGCGACGTTGCGGCCCCGATTGACGCCGGACAGCACGAGATCCGGACCCTTTTTGCCGAGAATGTGCCGCGATCCCATGATCACGCAATCGGTCGGCGTGCCCTTCACCGCGAAATGACGCGGTCCGATTTCGCGCAGTCTGAGTGGATCGTTGAGCGACAGCGAATGCGAGACGCCGGACTGATCGTGCTCCGGCGCGACCACCCAGACATCGTCCGACAGCTCCCTTGCGATCTGCTCGATGATCTCAAGGCCCGGCGCGTTGATGCCGTCGTCGTTGGTGCAGAGGATTCGCATTCGTGAGGTTGCCTTTTCCGGCCTTTGATCCCCGAGTTGGTATCAAAGTTGCCGCACCGGGTGAGGAGCTTCGGAATCCGGACGCGAGCGCCGTTCGGACACCTCTTATCCGGGTGGGCCAAACCTTGCAAACCTGACTTTCCACCCTCGCCTGCGGACTTTTACGACGAGCGTGATGCATCTCACATCATTCTCGGACCGGAGCGTGTACCCCAGATGCGACGCCGGGTCTCCTCCCGGCTCGACGACAGGAGTGAGACATGCACAGCGACATCCGAGAACTGACGGCAGGCGAACTCAACGACGTCAGCGGCGGCGAGATCACCGTCGTCGCCGACAAGGACTATGTCGGAATCGAGGTCAGGGTCGGCGGGTACGGCTTTGGCGTCTGGGTCACCGGCGGCCAGGTCTGCGGCGCGACCTACACGCCTCATCACAACGGCGGGACGTGCCTTCCGTAAAGATCTGCAAGGGCGGCGTCACCCACGCCGCCCTTGACGCCGTTACTGCGCCTTTCCGGCCGCACAAGCGCTGTCCGCGCGGGCGCGTTGCAAGAACCCCTTGGCCAGCGCGTGGTAGACGCCTTCCTTGCAGACCAGCCGCGAACTGCCATAGGCAATCAGCGACGCCGCCATCAGCGGCACCACCATGGCGTGATTATCGGTCATTTCCGTCACGATCACGAAAGCGGTAATCGGCGCCTGCACCACGCCCGCGAAATACGACACCATGCCGAGCAACAGGATTGCGCCCATCGGCGTGCCCGGAAAAAAATGAGCCACGTTGGATCCGAGGCCCGCGCCCGCCGCGAGCGAGGGCGAAAAGATCCCGCCGGGAATGCCGCTCACAGTGGAAAACAGGGTTGCAAGCAGTTTCAGCACCCCGAAACTCTCGGGCAGCGGCGCGTCGCTCTCCAGCGCGTGTTTCACCTGCGCATAGCCCGTGCCGTAGATCGTGTCGCCGGACAGGTATCCGCACACGGCGACGCCAAGCCCGCACGCAAAAGCAAATGCAAGCGGATGGCGCTTGATGAGCAAGCCGAGCCGCCCCGGAAGCCCGAACGCCATCAGGATCACAAGACGGCTGAACAATCCGCCGGCAAGGCCGCCGACGACGCCGCAGATCGGCACCGCCAGCCAGTCGACCCCGTTGCCGAGCGTGGTCGCGGTGTGGCCGAAATAGGCATAATTCCCCACAAGCGCCAGCGATGTCAGCCCGGCCGCGATCACGGTGCCGATGATCAGGCCGCTGGTGCGCACCTCGAAGGCACGGCTCATTTCCTCGATGCCGAAGACGATCCCCGCAAGCGGCGTGTTGAAGGCCGCGGCGACGCCTGCGGCCGCTCCCGCAAGGATCAATCCGGGCTGGCGGCGCGGCGACATCCGCCCGATCGCGAACATGATGGATGCGCCGATCTGCACCGTAGGCCCCTCGCGCCCCACCGATGCGCCGCAGAGTAGACCCAGCACGGTGAGAAAGATTTTCCCGACGCCGATGCGAAACGAGACCAGCCGGCCGCGCGCCTCATGGTCGCCGAGCTGACGCGCCGCGATGGCCTGCGGAATGCCGCTGCCTTGCGAATTCGGAAAGAACCGCAAGGTGAGAAACACCGACAGCACAAATCCGAGCGGGGTGACGACGAAGGACGCGTAACGCCATGTTTCGAGCAGGCGCGCGAACAGGAGCTGGGCGAGGTCGGAGGCCTGCGTCAGCCCCACCGCCGCCGCGCCGACGGCAACACCGCCCGCGACAAAAATGACCCGCCGCTGCCACCGGGTCGAGATGACCCGGACCGATCGCAATTGCCGTTCGGTGAGGTGCGGCCTCTGCATCATCCCTCGCGGCCGATCGCCTTGAGGCCGCCCATGTAGGGCTGCAATACGTCAGGCACGGCGATGGAGCCGTCGGCCTGCTGGTAGGCCTCCATCACCGCGATCAGCGCGCGGCCGACCGCGGTGCCGGAGCCGTTCAGCGTATGCACGAAACGCGGCTTGCCGTCGCTCGCGCGATAGCGCGCATCCATGCGCCGCGCCTGGAAATCGCCGCACACCGAGCACGACGAGATTTCGCGATAGGCCCCGCCCTCCCCTTGCCCCGGCATCCACACTTCGATGTCGTAGGTCTTTTGCGACGCGAAGCCCATGTCGCCGGTGCACAGCGTCACCACGCGGTAATGCAAACCGAGCCGGCGCAGCACCTCCTCGGCGCAGGCCAGCATCCGTTCGTGCTCGTTCCCCGATTCCTCCGGCGTGGTGATCGACACCAGTTCGACCTTGGTGAACTGGTGCTGGCGGATCATGCCGCGGGTGTCGCGCCCCGCAGCACCCGCTTCGGCGCGGAAGCAGTGCGTCAGCGCGGTCAGGCGCATCGGCAATTCCTTCTCGTCGA
>JBIQHO010000128.1:0-9376 GCA_044508545.1 Bradyrhizobiaceae bacterium
CCGTCGTCGAGGCGTATCTCGGCAAGAGGCGGATATGAGCGCGAAACCGGCGGTCAGGGAACCCCTGCTTGACGTTCGCGCGGTCGGCGCGGGCTATGGCGGAATGCCGGTCCTGCAAGACGTCGCCCTCACGATCTATCCGGCGGAGATCGTGGCGCTGGTCGGCAGCAACGGCGCGGGCAAGACAACCTTGCTGCGCACGCTGTCACGCGTGCTGTCCGCCACCGGCGGCATCGTCATGAACGGCCATGACCTGATGCCGATGACCTCCGACCAGGTCTTTGCCGCGGGGCTGGTCCAGGTTCCGGAAGGCCGCCAGTTGTTCGACCGCATGAGCGTGCAGGACAACCTCTTGATGGGCGCCTACAGACGAACCGACAAGGCCGCCGTCGCGCGCGACCTCGATCGGATGTATGCGATGTTTCCGCGCCTGTCGGAGCGGCGGCAGCAACTCGCGGGAAGCATGTCGGGTGGCGAGCAGCAGATGTGCGCCATGGCGCGGGGCCTGATGGCGGCGCCGGTCCTGCTGATGATCGACGAGATGAGCCTGGGACTGGCGCCCGTCATCGTCGAACAGTTGATGGGCGTCCTGACGACGATCCGCGACGAGGGCGTGACCGTTCTGCTGGTCGAGCAGGATGTCAATCTGGCGCTGTCCACGGCCGATCGGGGTTACGTGATGGAAACCGGCCGCATCGTTCACAGCGGCCCTGCCAAGCAGCTCATCGACGACCCCGAGGTACGGCGCGCCTATCTCGGACTTTGATCAGCCGTTTGGCCGCAAGAAATCGTGGTAAGGATCGTGGTCGCAACCATCGATTGGGTCGACACGCGATCGAAGCTGCTCTTAATCACCCACCACCCGCACGGCGCCGAGCGCGGCGCTGGTGGCGTGGGCGGCGTAGGCTTTCAACGCCATCGAGATGTGGCGCTTGCGCGGCGCGGCCGGCTTCCATGCCGTGTCGCCCTTAGCCTCCATCGCGGCGCGGCGGCGCTCGATCTCGGCATCATCGACTGCAAGATGAACCTTGCGGCCCGGAATATCGAACTCGATGGTATCGCCTTCCTCGACAAGACCGATCGCGCCGCCCTCCGCCGCTTCCGGCGAAGCGTGGCCGACCGACAGGCCGGCGGTGCCGCCGGAGAAGCGGCCGTCGGTGATCAGCGCGCACTGCTTGCCGAGACCTTTCGATTTCAGATAGCTGGTCGGATACAGCATCTCCTGCATGCCGGGGCCGCCGCGCGGGCCTTCGTAACGGATGACGACGACGTCGCCTGCCTTGATCCTGTTGGTGAGAATGGCCTCCACCGCGGCGTCCTGGCTTTCGAAGATGCGCGCGGGGCCGGAAAACTTCAAAATACTGTCGTCGACGCCGGCGGTCTTCACGATGCAGCCGTCACGCGCGATGTTGCCGTAGAGCACAGCGAGGCCGCCGTCCTTCGAGAAAGCATGCTCGGCGTCGCGGATGCAGCCCGTGGCACGATCGGCGTCGAGTTCCTCGAATCGCCTGTCCTGGCTGAACGCGACTTCGGTGCGCACGCCGCCCGGCGCAGCCAGATAGAAATTGCGCACGCTGTCGCTTTTCGTCCGCCTGATGTCCCAGCGTTCCAGCGCATCCTTCAGCGAAGCGCTGTGAACCGTGGGCAGGCTGGCGTCGATCAACCCGGCGCGGTCAAGTTCGCCGAGAATGCCCATGATGCCGCCGGCGCGATGCACGTCTTCCAGATGCACGTCGGGCACCGACGGCGCGACCTTGCACAACACCGGCACGCGGCGCGACAGCCGGTCGATGTCCTTCATGGTGAACGGCACCTTGCCCTCATAGGCGGCGGCGAGCAGGTGCAGCACGGTGTTGGTGGAGCCGCCCATCGAGATGTCGAGCGTCATCGCGTTCTCGAACGCCCTGAAGCTCGCGATCGAACGCGGCAGCGCGCGCTCGTCATCCTGCTCGTAATAGCGTCGCGCCAGATCCACGATCAGGTGACCGGCCTCGATGAACAGACCCTTGCGGTCGGCATGGGTGGCGAGCACCGAGCCGTTGCCGGGCAGCGCGAGGCCGAGCGCCTCGGTCAGGCAGTTCATCGAATTGGCGGTGAACATGCCCGAGCATGAGCCGCAGGTCGGACACGCCGAGCGTTCGAGCACCTCGACCTCGGCGTCGCTCACCGCGTCGTCGGCGGCGGCGACCATGGCGTCGATCAGGTCGATCGATTTCACCTTGCCGTTGAGGTTGACCTTGCCGGATTCCATCGGTCCGCCGGAGACGAACACCGATGGAATGTTGAGGCGCAGCGACGCCATCAGCATGCCGGGCGTGATCTTGTCGCAATTGGAGATGCAGACCATGGCATCAGCGCAGTGCGCATTGACCATGTATTCGACGCTGTCGGCGATGATCTCGCGCGAAGGCAGACTGTAGAGCATGCCGTCGTGGCCCATGGCGATGCCGTCATCGACCGCGATGGTGTTGAACTCCTTGGCGACGCCGCCGGCCTTCTCGATCTCGCGTGCCACGAGCTGGCCGAGATCCTTGAGGTGGACATGGCCCGGCACGAACTGGGTGAAGGAGTTGACCACGGCGATGATCGGCTTGCCGAAGTCCTCGTTCTTCATGCCGGTGGCGCGCCACAGGCCGCGAGCGCCGGCCATGTTGCGGCCGTGGGTGGAGGTTCGGGAGCGATAGGCGGGCATGGGTTTTTTCCCGGACGTTCAACAGTTTGGCGGGACCATACAGCCCCGCCGCCGGAGGCCGCAAACAGAAAAGCGGCCGCGCTCTCCCGCGCCGCCGCTTTCCGCTAACTCGTTGCTCCGCGCCGGCTTGGCGCGGGATCAGTGCACGCTGACGGCCTGCAGCTCGTTGCTCCAGGCGCTGGCGACCGCGGCCTCGCGGGAATCGGTCAGCATGATCGGCGTGCCGTCGGCGGCATGCAGCGCGAACAGCATGAGGCCGGGCGCGATTTTCGGGGCCTGGGGAAACAGATCCGGCACATCCTCGGAACGGACCTGCTTCACATAGGCGATATGGCCTTCGCCGAGCTGCGCCAGCGCCTCGATCGAAACGCTTTCGGGCCGGAATGTGGAACTCACTTCACTCATGGTCTCGACTCCTTCTAAAGACTAAGCGGTCGAGTCCGCTACTCGTTGCACCCGGAAACATGGTTTTCACAGGTTTTGCTTGTCCGGGCCATGCATTATTCGTGTTCATTGATCGCGATTGTCTTAACGACCCTTTCAGGTTCCGGCCTGGCCAGATCGATGGACAATAGCCCGTTTTTCAGGTCCGCGCCCAGCACCAACATCCCCTCCGCCAGCACGAAAGTGCGCTGGAAGTGGCGCGCGGCAATGCCGCGGTGGATGTATTGCCGGGCCTTATCCTCCTGCTGCCGGCCCCGAATCACAAGCTGATTTTCCTCAATGGTCACATCGAGTTGGTCGCGGGTAAACCCCGCCACCGCCAGCGTGATCCGCAAGCGTTCAGGTTCGCCGTTGTTACGGTCGCACCGCTCGATGTTGTAGGGAGGATAGCCGTCGGCACCTTTGACGACGCGGTCGAGCGCACGCTCGATCTCGTCGAATCCCAGAAGGAACGGACTGGACAACGAAGGAACACGAGACATTCACAAAGTCCTCTCGAAGCGACTTTGACACACACGACCTTTGGAGATCATGGGTCGGGGCCCTTGCGGCACCCCGGTTTTGACCAGCCTCCCGGCCGGTCAAGCCGAATATGGCGATGATTTGCGTGCGTTCAAGATGCCGGCCCCGCGGCCAACGCTTTGAAATAGGGTCAGGAATCAAGCCGCTCGCGATCGCCCGCGCCGAACAGATGCAGATCCTCCCGCACCGCAACGCGCAAACAGAGCGATGCTGAATCAGGCGCGTTTCAGGCATCGTGACCGGTTTGCAGTCGCAACAGTCCCCGCGTCCCCGCGCCCCCTTACCGGCGGGTGACGTAGCGCACCTCGTTGAGCACGAAGTTCCCAACCCGCTTGCCGCGGTTGCGGAGGTATCGCAGGACTCCGGCATCGACGAAATAGGTCAGCAGGATCGAATCCCGCGTCACCACGTCATTCGGCACCGGATCGGCCGAATGCCAGCTGTCGTCACCAACCGCGAAGGCGTAGCCCGAGTTGGGACCAAAGCGCATCTGCGTGTCGCGGGTGAAGCTTCCATCGGCGGCAAGGCCATGGAAGATCGTGCCTATATCGGGGTGCGCTTCGTCGCGCGGCAGATAGAGCTGGACAGTGATGCCTTTCCATCGCGTGTCGGTGTGGGGCGTAATGCGATAGCCCGGGATGTCGCGAGTGAGCACCGGAATCGGATACATCCCGACGCCGCCGTGCCCGGCGCCGAATCTTCGTTCCAGGGCTGGCGCAAGCCTGCGCATGAACGCCGCGCATACTTCGGGAGAGCGCAACGCGTCGCCGACGAGCTCCCAGACCCGGCGCTTGGCCGCCGGCAGGTGACGAATATATTCGGGAAAGAGGTCGATCTTGACGCGTGTCGAGGAGCCGTCATCGCGCAAGTTCTCATTGTTGCGACCCGGCAGCGCCCGGTAATGGTTGGCAGCCGGCAGCGCCTCCATCATCTCGGCATAGATGCCACCGGGAAAAACCTCCTTGAGCTGCAGATGATAGAAGGGCTTCTCATAAGCCGCGGCGGCATCGATCGCGCCGATGACGTGGGTGATCAGGGAATTCGTCATGCTGTATGCGTCCATGACGGCTCACTCCTGTCCTCTATTGATGGTCGGGTCCCAGCCGGTCATTCGGCACAACTTTATGTCTCGTTGGCGGCAGAGCCGCCAAAGGCGCGATCGCGGGCGTTGGTGGAGCCAGGCGGGATCGAACCGCCGACCTCTTGCATGCCATGCAAGCGCTCTCCCAGCTGAGCTATGGCCCCAAGATCACCAGGATTCTGGATCGATTCGATCCAGGATCATGAACGTGATCGATTCCAATATCTGAGAAGCGGGTGCTGGCGGAAAACCGCACTGCGCTTTTCCTCATCCCGCTCCAGACCGGTCCGCACCAAATCAGGGCAGCGCGGTCTTAAAGACCCTGACCACAGTTCAGGGCCGATCTCAAGTCTCCTCGTCGTCGCCGACGTCGCCGATGATGTCGGTCACGTCCTCGTCGCCCTCTTCCTCGTCGGCGATGAAGGTCGAATCATCGTCCTCGTCATCGTCGAGAGTGTCGTCGATCTCGATATCATCCTCCGATTCCGGGACGACGGCCTTCTTGACCTTGCCGGTGTTCTCCTCGGCATCGGCCTCCTCCAGCGAAACCAGCTCTTCGGCCTCCGCCGGCTCCGGCGTCGTCGTATCGGACGCGGAAGCCGCGGCAGCGGCGGCGCGCGCAGCCTCGCCGCGGGTCCGCACCGGCGCAACGACGATCGGGACGACCTCGCCGGTATAGGGCGAGATCACCGGGTTCTTGTTCAGGTCGTAGAACTTCTTGCCGGTGGTCGGGCAAATGCGCTTGGTTCCGAGCTCGGATTTGGCCACGTGTGGAATCCCGGGATATTCTTGAAAAGCGGAGCTTCACTTGGCTAGTTGCGACGGCCCTGTCAATAGCGCTTTGCAGACGTGCCAACAGGCGTGACGCGCCGGCGACCCTGTGATACCAGCCGCCCACAACAGGAACCCGCAATCTTGACTCATTCCGGCCAGCCGACGCCGCTCGAGGCGCGAAAATGCCAGTCCCTGACCGGCCGCGTCCGGGTGCCCGGAGACAAGTCGATCTCCCACCGCTCGCTGATCCTGGGCGCGCTGGCAGTCGGGGAAACCCGGATCGCGGGCCTTCTCGAAGGCGAGGACGTGCTCAACACCGCCAAGGCGATGCAAGCGGTTGGGGCCAGGGTCGAGCGCATGGACGAAAAAGGCGGAATCGTCTGGTCGGTCCGCGGCGCCGGCACCGGCGGGTTCGCGACGCCGACAGCCCCGCTCGATTTCGGCAATTCCGGCACGGGATGCCGTCTCGTGATGGGGGCGGTTGCCGGTTGTCCGATCACCGCGACCTTCGATGGCGACAGTTCGCTGCGCTCGCGGCCGATGCGGCGCATCCTCGATCCGCTGGAATTGATGGGCGCGCGGGTGGTCTCGCAGAGCGACGGCGGCCGCCTGCCCCTGACGCTGGCCGGCGCGCGCGATCCGCTGCCGATCGTGTACCGCACGCCGGTCGCCTCGGCCCAGATCAAGTCGGCGGTGCTGCTGGCGGGATTGTCCGCGCCGGGCGTCACCACCGTCATCGAGCAAGAGGCCAGCCGCGACCACACCGAACTGATGCTGAAGCATTTTGGCGCAACCATTGTTTCCGTGCCGGATGGCGCACACGGGCGCAAAATCTCGCTGACCGGACAGCCCGAACTGCACGGTTCCGACGTCGTGGTGCCGGCCGATCCGTCGTCGGCGGCGTTTCCGATCGTCGCCGCGCTGATCACCCCAGGCTCCGACATCATTCTGACCGACGTGATGACCAACCCGCTGCGAACCGGGCTGTTCGCAACGCTGCGCGAGATGGGGGCCTCGATCGAGGAGAGCGAGACGCGCAGCGACGCCGGCGAGCCGATGGCGCAATTGCGGGTGCGCGCCTCAAAACTTCAAGGCGTCGAGGTGCCGGCGGAGCGCGCGCCGTCGATGATCGACGAGTATCTCGTGCTCGCGGTCGCCGCCGCCTTCGCCGAAGGCGCCACCGTGATGCGCGGCCTGCACGAATTGCGCGTGAAAGAATCCGATCGTCTCGAAGCCGCCGCCGCCATGCTGCGCGCGGGCGGCGTCGCGGTGGAGATCGCGGGCGACGACCTGATCGTCGAGGGACGCGGCCATGTGCCCGGCGGCGGGCTCGTCGCCACCCACATGGATCACCGCATCGCGATGTCGGCGCTGGTGATGGGCTGCGCGTCGGACGCTCCGGTCAGGGTCGACGACACCGCCTTCATCGCCACCAGTTTCCCGGACTTCATTCCGATGATGCAACAACTGGGGGCGGAGTTCGCATGATCATCGCCATCGACGGACCCGCGGCATCGGGAAAGGGCACGCTCGGCAAGCGCCTTGCCGCGCATTATCACTTTCGCCACCTCGATACCGGGGTGATCTATCGCGCGGTCGCGAAAGCCCTGATCGACGCCGGCGCGGACCCGGCCGATGAAGCGCGCGCGGTGGCGGCTGCGCACGAACTCGACCCGGAAAAATTCGGCCATCCGGCCCTGAAAACCCGGGCGATCGGCGAAGCGGCGTCGGTGGTGTCGGCATTTCCAGGGGTGCGGGAAGCGCTTCTGACCTTTCAGCGCCAGTTCGCTACCGAGCCGCCCGGCGCGGTGCTCGACGGGCGCGACATCGGCACCGTGATCTGCCCCGACGCCGACGTGAAGATTTTCGTGGTGGCCGATCCGGTCGTACGGGCGCGCCGGCGCACGCTGGAGGCGCGATCGCGCGGCGAGGACGTCGACGAGGCGGTGGTTCTGGCAGACATCCTCAAACGCGACGAACGGGATCGCAACAGACCCGTCGCGCCGCTGAAGGCGGCCGCCGACGCCCATGTGCTCGACAATTCCAACCTCGATATCGAGGCTGGCCTTTCGGCCGCGATCGCCATCGTCGAGGCGGTGAAAGTCGCCCGGCTTCACAAATGACCGCCCGCCGAACCCTGTCGGTCACCGGGAAGCTGTGATGCAGGCGCGATTTCTATGGCGCGCGCTCAAGGCACGATGGCGCGATCAGCGCGCCGAGTTGTCGATCATCCGTGACCACATCAGGCCCGGCGACACCGTGTGCGACGTGGGCGCCCACAAGGGCAACTACACCTATTGGCTCTCGCGCTGGGTCGGGAATTCCGGGCGCGTCCTGGCCTTCGAGCCGCAGCCATCACTTGCGGCCTATCTGCGCCAGACCGTCCCCTCGCACAATGTCGTCATCGAGCAGAAGGCGCTGTGGTCGGAGACCGGCGCGCTCGATCTGTTTGTCCCCGCGCCCAATTCGCCCGGAGCATCGCTGGTTGCCACGACCGACAGGTCGGACGGGCCGCGGTTACAGGTCCCGGTCGTCGCGCTCGATGATTATCTTCCGCACGAAAAACGCGTCTCGCTGCTGAAGGTCGACGCCGAAGGCGCGGAACTGGCTATCTTTCAAGGCGCACGGCGTATCCTGGGTGAATCCCGGCCATTGCTGGTCTTTGAATGCGAGAACAGGCACCTCCCGCACGGATCGGTCGAGGACGTCTTCGCGTTTCTCGCAGAATGCGGTTACAAAGGTTATTTCTTCTCCCCGGGTGGCGTACGTCCGCTGTCCGCCTTTAATGCGGTGATCCACCAAAGCCAGGGCGTCTCGCGATTTTGGGACAAAGCGGATTATTGCAATAATTTCCTGTTTCGACCGCGGAGCTGAAGCGCATCGCGAGACCCGCATCCACCCGAAGCTCCCTTGTTTGCTATTGCTTTTGAGGCTATACCACAGCGTCCGGGTCGCCGCCGATAGTGTCGAGGCCGCCCGAGCGGGCCGGCCGGGGTTTCAAGCTCCGCCGTCATTGGAGGAACGCCCCGCTCTGGTCTTGAACGCCGATCTTTTTCGATCGATCGCCAAAGGCTCCGGACCACATCATCGTTTCGAACGTGAAGGCTGCTGCCGGCCCGTCGTTGCATATTCCCGCGCGACGGTCGTCAGGATTGCGGACCCCTGACCTTTCCCGCACGAAACGCCCGTGAACCCGAACCGCCGGCATGTCATCCCGCTTGGAGAACAAATGGCTTCGACTGATACCTACAACCCGTCCCGTGACGATTTCGCCGCAATGCTCGACGAGTCCTTTGCCGGTGGCAGCCTGCAGGAAAGCTCCGTCATCAAGGGCAAGGTGGTCGCGATCGAGAAGGATATGGCCGTCATCGACGTCGGCCTCAAGACCGAAGGCCGCGTGGCGCTGCGCGAATTCTCCGGCCCCGGCCGCGAAAGCACCCTGAAGGTCGGCGACGAGGTCGAGGTGTTCCTTGACCGCATCGAGAACGCGCTCGGCGAGGCCGTCCTGTCGCGCGACAAGGCGCGCCGCGAGGAAAGCTGGGGCAAGCTGGAAAAGGCGTTTCAGAACAACGAGAAGGTGCACGGCGTCATCTTCAATCAAGTCAAGGGCGGCTTCACCGTCGATCTCGACGGCGCGGTCGCCTTCCTGCCGCGCTCACAGGTGGACATTCGCCCGATCCGCGACGTCGGCCCGCTGATGAACAACACCCAGCCGTTCCAGATCCTCAAGATGGATCGCCGCCGCGGCAACATCGTCGTCTCCCGCCGCACGGTGCTCGAAGAGACCCGCGCCGAGCAGCGCCAGGAACTGGTGCAGAACCTCGAAGAGGGTCAGGTGATCGACGGCGTGGTCAAGAACATCA
>JBIQHO010000129.1:0-9355 GCA_044508545.1 Bradyrhizobiaceae bacterium
CGTCGAGCCGAAGCGAGGATGGCGCAAGCTGCGTCAAAGCCTTGGCGATTTCCAGGGAAAACGCTCCCTTGCGAAGGCTGCCGACGATAACGGCGACGCTGAATTGAGATGCCATGATCGATCCTGTGGTTGTGCCGCTTCAAACCCGGCGGGCGCTGAACAATGCAAATGCATCTATTTATCGGCACCCTCATTGCAAGTCGCAAGATTCGGATTCGCGCTTCGTATTGACGATGCCAGGCTTGCGCCGATCAATATACGCCGGGAATAATCCGTTTTGTTTCCTGCATGTAGCGCCGATAGTCCTCACCGAACATCTCGATCATCATCCGCTCCTCGAAATTCACCCGCGCGAAAAACAATGCCGCCACGGCAACGAGTCCGCTCAGCGCGGCAACAAGGTTCGGCAGCAGGCAGGCTTGCGCCGCCGCCCACAGCCAGAACGAGGCATACATCGGATGGCGGATCGATCGGTACACGCCGTTGCGGACAACGCGATGTCCCTCGCGCACCTCCAGCGCCGCCGACCATTGGCGGCCGAGATCCTTGTGCGAACGGCGGAAAAGCCAGAGCGAAAACGCGAACAATGCGGCGCCGAACAAGACAAGCCCGTAACCCGGATCATAGGCGAACGCGCGCGGCCATCCCGTCGCAAGAGTGAGAGCCGGGATCGCAAACAGGCCGAGAAACGCGACAGCCAGAAGCGCGCGCTCGCGCCAGGCGCCATCGCGTCGCAAGGTCGCGGTGCGCCGCGCCCGCCGGGCATAGGGATAGCGGATGATGAACCAGGCGACGATGCCGACCATCCAGATCGTCTGTCCGAGCGCGACCGATGACATGATCGACGCTGCGCCTAAACCGCATCGGCGGCGGCATCCGCCGGAACAGCCGCTGCGGTCGTCACAGGCCGGTCTTTCGTAAGAAGCGTGCCGTCCTCTCCGAAACGCTCGACCCCGCCGCGCGGCGCGGTGATCTCGTCGAACGGCAGCGGGCCACAGATGATGAGGCAATGATCGTAATTGGCGCGCACGCTGTTTCCCATCAAGAACTTGTAGTGCATCAACATGAAGTTGAAGCGGTGTCGCCGGAAGCTGGCCTTGTCCATCATGTCATGCAACTGCACGCGCCGGATGTTCGGCCGCCCGTCGGAGCGCTCGCGGCTGAAGCGCTTCAACGTCACCGGATCGAAGCGGTAGAAACTGATGGCGTCGTCGCGGGCGTGATATTCGGTCCAGCGGATTCGAGGCTCGCCGGCAACCCTTTGCGTGGCCTGACGAATGCGCTCGCCCTGCGAATGCAGCGAGAATTTCGGAATGGTGGCGCCGACGGTCAAGATGCAAAGCGGAGGGCCGCACCTCGCAAGCTCCGGTTCGCGCGCGAGCGCGCGCGCAACCGCATCCATCACCAGCGCCGCGCCGAGACAATGGCCGACAATGACGATCTCGTCGACATCGGCGTTGCGAACCCTGTCGAGGATTCGCTCCGCGAACTGGTCGATCCGCGCGTCCATGCGCGGCCGCCGGCCGTAGACGAACTCACGCGAGAAGATCCAGTCGTCGAACACGTGATTGATCGGCCATCGCCAGCCCAACAGGTACAGCAAACCTGCCGTCACGACGACGGTCGACACCACCATGAGCAGGACTGCCGCGACCCCGGTGACGCCGGCGAGCCGGACCAGACCGTATCCGATGCCAGCCCCGCACGCGGCAAAGCCTGCGAGATACAGATACGGGAATAGAAAGAAGCCGGCATATTTCCAGCTCGAATACATGAAACGAAACAGCGTGCCGGTGAGGACGAAGTCGGCCAGCGTGACGAAGGCCTCCCGCAGACGCGACCACATGCCACGAGCGTGATCCTGCCGAATCAAGTCATCCCACCGCAGCATTTCGTAGGACGTGCGGGTGTTCCAGTTGGGACCCGAGGCCTCCATCTCCCATGACGCGCTGACCGGCGTCGCCTCGATTCCGCTGACGATGGCGGCCTTCACGCCCCAGGTTCGCTGAAACAGCGACAGCGACCGGCGGAACCGCTCAAGCTGCTGCTCGGGCGAGATCGGATCGTATCCGCCGATATGAAAGACATGCCGCCTTGCGATCATGCGATCCCGTCACTTCCCTCGCTGTTACCGAATCGTGTGTTGCGGGCGGAAACGCATGAAAACTCTCCCGCCATAATCAGGATACTACAGAATCCGGCTGCGAATACGCGTCCGGAAACAGGATCAGCTGTGACGTTTCAATCACAACCCACAGGATTTATGGCGACGCGATTGACGGGGGAACGTGAAGGCGAAATATAGTGCGGGTCCCGCGTCATTTGAACTGGAACCAGTTGATGCTGACCATTTTCCCGCCTGCGCGCCGCCGCCTGCATGCCGCAATGGCAGGCATCGTCCTATTCATGACCGGGGGGATGCTGACAAGTTCGGCCAACGCGCAGACCGCCGCGCCGCACCGGCCCGGTCATGTCTACCTGATGCGCGGGCTGTTCAACGTCTTTTCGCTCGGCATGGATGAACTGGCCGCCAAGCTCGAAAAAGTCGGCGTCAGGGCCGAGGCCGTGTCCTATACGTCCTGGTCGTCGCTCGCCGACAGCATCACGGCCCAATACCGCGCCGGCAATCGTGAGCCCATCATCCTGATGGGTCATTCCTACGGCGCGGACACGACAATTTCCCTGGCGCGCAAGCTGAACGACAACAGGATTCCCGTGGCGCTGATCGTGAACTTCGATCCGACCGCGCCGGACCGGGTTCCTCCGAATGTGCGCCGAATCATCAATTTCTACGTGCCCACCGCATGGGGCCGTCCTGTCGAGCCAGGCAAACAGTTCCGCGGCAGCCTCTCCAACCTGAATGAAAGCGGCGCCTACAACCATTTCGTGATCGACAAGGCCGAAGCCCTCCATCGCCAGGCGATCGCGGCGGTGCTGCAAGCGGTCGGCGGCGGCACACTTCGTATCAAGCGGCCAGCCAGGCGCGATCATCAGGTCTCGGCCGCGCCTGCGGCGCAGTAAGCAAGACACGGTCGCCGCTATACCGGCACGCGCCTCGCGCACCGGCCGGCTGTTTTATCCGCTTGATAGGAGCGTTACGCCAGCGCCTTCAGCGCCGCGCGTCCACCATACTTCGCCTGGGCGCCAAGCTGCTGCTCGATCCGCAGCAACTGGTTGTATTTGGCGGCGCGGTCTGATCGCGACAGCGAGCCGGTCTTGATCTGCCCGCAATTGGTGGCGACCGCGAGATCCGCGATGGTGGAATCCTCGGTCTCGCCGGAGCGGTGGGACATCACGACGGTGTAACCAGCCTTGTAGGCCATTTCGACAGCCGCCAGCGTTTCCGTCAGCGTGCCGATCTGGTTGACCTTGATGAGGATGGAATTGGCGCGGCCGTTCCTGATGCCGTCCGAGAGCCGCGCCACGTTGGTGACGAACAGGTCATCGCCAACGAGCTGGCAGCTCTTGCCGATGAGGTCAGTGAGGAGCTTCCAGCCATCGAAGTCGTCCTCGGCCATTCCGTCCTCGATCGAGACGATCGGATAGTCCGCCGCCAGCTTGGCAAGGTATTTCGCCTGCTCCTCGACCGAGCGGGTCTTACCCTCGCCCGAATAGACATACTTGCCGTCCTTGAAGAATTCGCTCGCGGCCGGATCGAGCGCCAGCACCACGTCGTCGCCCGGCTTGTAACCGGCCTTGACGATCGCGCTCATGATGAAATCGAGCGCCGCGCTGGCTGACGGCAGGTTCGGCGCGAAACCGCCCTCGTCGCCAACGTTGGTATTGTGGCCGGCCTTGTTCAATTCGGCTCTCAGGGTGTGAAAGATTTCCGAGCCGCAGCGCAGGCCTTCCGAGAAAGTCGCGGCGCCGACCGGCATAATCATGAATTCCTGAAAGTCGATCGGGTTGTCGGCGTGCACGCCACCGTTGACGATATTCATCATCGGCACCGGAAGCGTCCGCGCCGAGACGCCGCCGACGTAGCGATACAGCGGCATGTCGAGCGAGTCCGCCGCCGCCCTGGCGAGCGCCAGCGACACGCCGAGAATCGCGTTGGCGCCGAGCCGGCTCTTGTTCGCGGTCCCGTCCAGTTCGATCAGGATATCGTCGATCTGGGTCTGCTGCTCGGCGTCCATGCCCCCGATGGCATCGAAGATCTCGCCGTTCACCGCGTCGACCGCCTTTCGCACGCCCTTGCCGAAATAGCGGGTTTCGTCGCCGTCGCGCAGTTCGACCGCCTCATGCGCTCCGGTGGAAGCGCCCGAGGGCACCGCGGCGCGGCCCATCGCGCCGTCTTCGAGCGCCACGTCGACCTCGACGGTCGGATTGCCGCGGCTGTCGAGAATTTCACGGCCGATGATGTCGACGATAGCGGTCATTAAGAACCTCTTGAATCACTTGAACACTGGATTTTGCGGTGCTTCTACAGCAATGCTCAGGCGCGGGAAAGGCCGTGAATCGTGACGTATTCGTTACGATTGGCTATCAGAAGCGCATGATCCGCCAAAGTGCGAGCGGTTTGGCGAAAAGATCATGCGCCGTCCAAATCAATTCAGAGCATGATCGGACGCAAAGTCGGCTTCCGTTTTTTGCTGATCGCGCTCCGATGGAGATATTCATGCCACGAAAACTTCCATCCTCGCCAAAATCCACCGCTCTGCAGCTTGGCCGCGCGGTGGCCTGGCCGGATTCGCCGGAGGCCGCGAAGCTGGACCGTGTGCCCAATCCGCAGAGGGACACTAATTATGTCGCGCGGTTCACGGCGCCGGAGTTCACCGCGCTGTGTCCGGTCACCGGCCAGCCGGACTTCGCGCATCTGGTGATCGACTATGTGCCGGGATCGTGGCTGCTGGAGTCGAAATCGCTCAAACTTTATCTGGCGAGCTTTCGCAACCATGGCGCTTTTCACGAGGATTGCACCGTTGCGATCGGCAAGCGCATCGCGGCGGCGGTCAGCCCGAAGTGGCTGCGCATCGGCGGCTACTGGTACCCGCGCGGCGGCATTCCGATCGACGTGTTCTGGCAGACCGGAAAGGCGCCAAAGGGCCTCTGGATTCCCGACCAGGACGTGGCGCCGTATCGCGGCAGGGGCTGACCGTCAGCCCTTATGCGCCGGCGAGTGGGAACCGGCGCGCAGTGACCGCGTTTGCGTCCCCAGCGGAACGATTGAGATCCTTGGGTAAAGCCGCTTGACACATGACCAGCCGTCGCGCGGCATCCGTCCGCTTGAAGCGCTGAATTTCTTCATGGCCGACATGCAGGCCGGGATCGGGCCGTTCGTCGGCGTTTTCCTGCTGGCTCATGGCTGGCAGAGCGGCTGGATCGGCACCATCCTGACCGTCGGCGGCGTCGCGGGGACACTAATGACGACGCCGGTCGGCGCGCTGGTGGATGCCACCCGCAACAAACGCGCCTACGTCATCTTTCCCGGCATCTGCACGGTGCTCGCCTCCGCGATCATCTTGCTGTCCCAGGATTTCTGGGTGGTGACGTTTTCACAAATCGCAACCGCGGTGGCGGGGGCTGCGATTATTCCCGCGGTTACCGGCATCACGCTCGGGATGGTGCGGCAAACCGGCTTCAACCGGCAGAATGGCCGCAACCAGGCTTTCAATCATGCCGGCAACATGGTCGGCGCAGCCCTTTCGGGTTTCGTCGGCTGGCAATTCGGGTTCGTCGCAGTGTTTATTCTCGCCGCGGTGTTCGGCCTGATCTCGATTGCGTGCGTCCTGATGATCCCGAAGGATGCTATCGACGATGCCGCCGCCCGCGGCGTACACGCCAGCGGTGACCATGCCGGCGAGGTCAGCGGCTTCGACGTGCTGGTCCGCTGCAAGCCCCTGCTGATCCTGGCGGCGGCGCTCGCTTTCTTTCATCTCGGGAATGCCGCGATGCTGCCACTCTACGGCCTGGCGGTGGTCTCCGAACGCGGCGCCGACCCGGCCGGCTTTGTCGCCGCCACCATCGTCATCGCCCAGGGCACGATGATCCTCACCTCGCTGTTGGCGATGCGGCTCGCGGAAAAGGAAGGCTACTGGCTGGTGATGCTGATTTCGTTCGCATCGCTGCCGGTCCGCGGGGCGATTGCCGCCGGCCTGATCACGAGTTGGGGCGTCGTCCCCGTACAGTTGCTCGACGGCGTCGGCGCCGGGCTGCAGAGCGTGGCGGTGCCCGGCCTCGTCGCGCGCATCCTCAACGGCACCGGTCGCATCAACGTCGGCCAGGGCGCGGTCATGACCGTGCAGGGCATCGGCGCCGCGCTGAGTCCCGCGATCGGCGGCTGGATCGCGCAAAGCGTCGGCTACCCGCTGGCGTTCCTGATCCTGGGTGGCTTCGCGCTTGGCTCGCTTGCGCTCTGGCTCGGATTCGGCGGCGTTCTCAGGCCGGCCTGCGCACGCCTGCCGGCGCGACCATCCGGCGCTCCGCAATTTTCGTCCTGACGCTACCCCGTGGACGATCCGGCCCTCCCGACGAGCAGCCGCGCACAGACCAATCCGAGAATCGCGATGATGATTGCGTTTGCCGCGAGGGTCGGAAACTTCCCCACCCAGGCGAGGCTCGCGCCATAGGCGATCGGACCGGCCGTCTGCCCCATGTAGAAAAAGAACGAATGCAGCGACAACGCGGTCGCCCGCGCCTGCTCGGACAATTCGCTGGCGAACACCTGCAGGCAGCCGTGCAGCATGTAGAAGCCCCAGCCCATCAGGATGAAGCTGAGTGTCTGGATGCGCCAGTCCGGACCGAGAGCGACAGCCACGATCTGCGCCGCCGCCAGCATTGCGCCCGATATCATCATGCCGCGTATGCCGAACACCGACAGCAGGCGCGACACCGTCATCGTGTAGAACAGGCCGCCGACCGCAAATCCCGCGATGACGATGCCGGCAACCGAAAGCCGCGTTTCGCCGAGTTCGAACAGAAACGCCGCGACGTAAGGAAACAGTCCAAACACGCAGCAGCCTTCGATGAAAACCGCGGAGTAGCAGACCCTGGCGTTGGGATTGGTGAAGATCTGCCGGTAGCCATGGCGCAGATCCATGAACTTCATCTGCCGCGACACCGCGATCGCGTTGCCGCGGCGGAATCCAGCGCCGACGGCGATCGAGGCGGCCAGAACCAGCACGCCGAGGACGACAAACACACCACGCCAGCCGACGAGATCGCCGATCACCCCGGAAAAGGACGCGCCGAGCAGATTGCCGCTCACCGTGCCCGCGATCGTCCTGCCGATCGCCACCTGCCGCTTGGAGACCGGCACGAGGTCGCTCGCCATGCCGAGCGCGACCGGAAAGACGCCGCCCGATGCGATGCCTGCGAAGATGCGCGTCACGAACAGCGCGCTGTAGGATGTGCACAGCGCGCCGGCGACGTTCGCGATGCCCAGCAGCACCAGGCACACCAGCATCAGCCGCGCCTTGCCGAACACGTCGGCGGCCGCGCCGATCAGCGGCTGCACGAGCGCGAACGAGAAGGCGGTGACCGCCGTCAGGCCGGCGGCGGTCGCAACCGTCACCGACATGTCGTCGGCGACATGCGGCAGCACCGGGTCCAGCGCGCGCGTCGACAGGCTCGCCGCAAAGGTGGCGAGCGCGACAATATTCAGGAGCGGCGGCAACTTGTGCTGTCCAGCCGCGGCCGGGTTGGCCGATGTCATTTCGCAGGGGCCGGATCGGCCGCCTTCGCCAGCGCGTCGAAGGCCATCAGCCGCCGCACCAGCGCCTCGAACTCGCGAAGCGGCACCATGTTGGGACCGTCCGAGGGGGCGTGATCGGGATCGGGGTGGGTCTCGATGAACACGCCGGCGACGCCGACCGCCACGGCCGCGCGCGCCAGCACCGGCACGAATTCGCGCTCGCCGCCGGAGGATGCCCCCTTCCCGCCCGGCTGCTGCACCGAATGGGTGGCGTCGAAGATAACGGGCGCGCCGGTGGTGCGCGCCAGGATCGGCAGCGCGCGCATGTCCGAGACCAGCGTGTTGTAGCCGAAGGACGTCCCGCGCTCGGTCACCAGCACGTTGCGGTTGCCGCCGCCGGTGATCTTGGCGACCACGTTCGCCATATCCCAGGGCGCGAGGAATTGGCCTTTCTTGACGTTGATAACCTTGCCGGTCGTCGCCGCCGCCAGCAAAAGGTCGGTCTGCCGGCACAGAAACGCAGGAATTTGCAGCACGTCGACAACTTGCGCGACCTCGAGGCATTGCGCGGCCTCATGCACGTCGGTCAGCACCGGCAAGCCGAGCGAGGCGCGGATCTCCGCGAAAACCGGCAGCGCCTGTTTCAGGCCGATCCCGCGCGGGCCCGAGGCGCTGGTGCGGTTGGCCTTGTCGAACGAGGATTTGAAGACGAGGCCGATGTTCAATCGCTCGGCGATCTCCTTCAGCGCGCCTGCGACCTCCAACGCATGGACCCGGCTTTCCATCTGGCACGGGCCGGCGATGACCGCCAGCGGCCGCTCCTGACCGAAAGCGACTGAACCAACGGCGACGACGGATTGAGCGGAAACGGACGGATTCAAGATGGATTCCTTTGCTGGCCGACCATGCAGGGCGGCAGCGGCGGGATCAACCCGCCTGTCGCGACTTCGCATACGTGCGCTCAAGCGCGGCCTACACCAGCCGGCTCTGCACCACGGCGGCCTGAATGAACGAGGCGAACAGCGGATGCGGCTCGAACGGCCGCGATTTCAGTTCGGGATGGTATTGGACCCCGATGAACCACGGATGATCCTCGTATTCGACGATCTCCGGCAAGACACCATCGGGCGACAGGCCCGAGAAGCGCAGGCCGTGCTGCTCCAGCCGGTCCTTGTAGGCAGTGTTGACCTCGTAGCGGTGGCGGTGCCGCTCTGAAATCTCGAGCGCGCCGCCGTAGATTCCGGAAACGCGGCTGCCGCGCGTGAGCGTCGCCGGGTAAGCGCCGAGCCGCATGGTCCCGCCGAGATCGCCGGCCTTCGAGCGCTTCTCCAGTTCGTTGCCGCGCAGCCATTCCGTCATCAGGCCGACCAGTGGTTCGCTGGTCGGGCCGAATTCGGTGGAATTGGCGTCGGCGATCCCCACCAGATTGCGGGCGGCCTCGATCACGGCCATCTGCATCCCGAAGCAGATGCCGAAATAAGGAACGTGCCGCTCGCGGGCGAACCGCGCCGCCTTGATCTTGCCCTCGGCGCCACGCTGACCGAACCCACCCGGCACCAGAATGCCGTCGACATGTTCGAGGAACGGCGCGGCGTCCTCGTTCTCGAATACCTCGCTCTCGATCCAGTCGAGATTGACCTTCACCTTGTTGGCGATGCCGCCATGGGACAACGCCTCGATCAGCGACTTGTAGGCATCCTTCATGCCGGTGTACTTGCCGAC
>JBIQHO010000130.1:0-9328 GCA_044508545.1 Bradyrhizobiaceae bacterium
CGAGGACGCCACCTACATCAGCCGTATCCGCGAGGATGCGACCGTGGAGAACGGGCTGTCGATGTGGGTCGTGTCCGACAATCTGCGCAAGGGTGCGGCGCTGAACGCGATCCAGATCGCCGAGTGCCTGATCAACCGCAAGCTGATCAGCGCCAAGCGGAAAGCCGCCTGACCTTAAGTCGCGGAGCGAGCGTCTCAAATCAGGCTATTGTCCCTGACGCTGCGGAATTCCTTGGCCGCCAGATCCAGCACGTAGAGCGAGCCTTGGGCGACGCTGAAATAAGCGCCATGCAGCCCAAGATGGCCGTTCCCGACGGAGTTCCGCACGAAGGGAAAGGTCATCAGATTTTCGATGCTGCGGAATACCGCCGCCTTCTCGATGCGGGTGGCGAATTCCTTCATCGTTTCCCGCTCGCGCTGCTCGACCACCTCGCCGGGCTTGATGAACATCGCCATCCACCTGCCGATGAAGTCGCCCGGCGACAGCGGCTCCGCCTTGTTGATGATGGCGCTGATGCCGCTGCATTGCGCGTGCCCGAGGATCACGATGTGCTTCACCTTGTGCACCTGCACCCCGAATTCCAGTGCGGCCGAGACGCCATGGGCGTTGGCGTCCGGCTGATAGACCGGCACCAGGTTGGCGATGTTGCGCACCACGAACAGTTCGCCGGGCCCGGCATCGAAAATCGCCTCCGGAGAAACCCGCGAATCGCAGCAGCCGATCACCATCGTTTCGGGCGACTGGCCGCGTTCGGACAGCGCGCGATAGCGGGACTGCTCGGTCGGCAGCCGCTGCGTGGCGAAGGCGCGATAGCCGTCGATCAGTTGTTGCGGGAAAGCTTTCACGTCGCACCTCGTCCGTCGTCCGGTGAAACCACAGCCGGACGTTCCGGACAAGGCTGCTTTCGACGCCATGCCGCGAATGCTGTCGGCGCGGGCACAGTCCGCAACCGGGCATACGTCTTCAGACCGTCGTCGGCTCCGCGCCTGTGTATCGGCGCCGGGCGTTTTCGGAAAGCGATCAGGCGGGCAAGCGGTTCAGGCCCAGGCGCGTTCGCGCTTCGCCTTGTCCTCGTAGCTGTCGATCGCCGCCTTCTTTTCCATCGTCAGGCCGATGTCGTCGAGGCCGTTCAGCAGGCAGTGCTTGCGGAACGGATCGATGTCGAATGTCGCCTTGCCGCCGTCGGGACCGCGGATTTCCTGGTTGGCGAGATCGATGGTCAGCGTCGCGTTGGCGCCGCGCTCGGCGTCGTCGAACAGCTTGTCGAGGTCGGCCTGCGTCACGCGGATCGGCAGAATGCCGTTCTTGAAGCAGTTGTTGTAGAAGATGTCGCCGAACGAGGTCGAGATCACGCAGCGGATGCCGAAGTCGAGCAGCGCCCAGGGCGCGTGCTCGCGCGACGAGCCGCAGCCGAAATTGTCGCCGGCGACCAGGATTTTGGCGTTGCGATAGGCCGGCCTGTTGAGAACGAACTCCGGATTTTCCGAGCCGTCTTCCCTGTAGCGCTGTTCCGAGAAAAGTCCCTTGCCAAGGCCGGTGCGCTTGATGGTCTTCAGATACTGCTTCGGAATGATCATGTCGGTGTCGACATTGATGATCTTCAGCGGCGCCGCGACGCCTTCCAGCGTTGTGAACTTGTCCATGGCAGTGTCCTCGTGATCAGCCATTACTTAACCCGATCCCGGCCTTGATCCAAGGTCCATCGGTGATTTGAATTGACCGGTTTTCTTCACCCGAACCGGTGCCCACTGCGCTGGAGAACGCCTACCCCGCCTGCGTCTCGATCGCCTCGATGTCGGCATCCGACAGCCCGAAGTGGTGGCCGATTTCGTGGATCAGCACATGGCTGATGATACGAGCGAGCGTTTCATCATCCTCGGCCCAGTAGTCGATGACGGGACGGCGGTAGAGCCAGATCAGATTGGGCAGCCTGGCGATGTCGTCGTGGCTCTGGAACGGCAGGCCCGTGCCCCGAAACAGTCCGAGCAGATCGTATTCGCTGCCGGCCTCCATTTCGTCCAGCACCTCGTCGGTCGGGAAATCCTCGACGCGAATGATGAGACCCTCGCACAGCCGGCGGAAACCCTCGGGCAGGCGCGCAAACGCCTCGTGCGCCATGGCTTCCATGTCAGCCAGCGAGGGGGCTTTGGCGGACGTCCACATGCGGTCTGTTTAACCCGTGTTTCGTCGTCATCGCACCGGTTTTTTGCGATCGGGGCGCTCACTTGCGGTTGACGCGGGGGCGGCAATCGGAGACCGTTCGCCACAGGGGCAATCGGGGCACGGTCATGAACGTCAGGAAGACGGCGGCGGGGCTTGCGACGGGAGCAGCGATGTTGCTGCTGTTACTGTTGTTGCTGGTGCCGGGTACGCTGCTGTTTGTCTACGGTGCGCAGGCGCAAACGGCGGCGCATAGCACCGACCGCGCGGCGTCCGACCTGTCGGCTCAGACGCGTCGGCCGCGCGTGCGCATCTATCGCGAGGACGATCGCGGAGTTTATCCGAGCTACAATCCCGGTCCCGACGCCGTGCGCGACTGCACTGCTCACTATGTGCAGGAGTTTCGCCCGAGCGGGACGGTGATCGTTCCACGGATGACCTGTTACTGGCGCCACGGCTGACGATCTGGGTGGCCGGCTCAACGAATCCGTTTTCAACGTGCGTGGCTGCGGGTGCGTGCGGCGCATTGTCGCCTCGCATAATTGCGACGGTGTATTCACATCGTATTCAGATCGCTGCTTCTACATCCCGTTGCGGCAGGGAGTTCTTGCAAATGTTAGAATCAAAAGACCACTAGCAGCTATCAGGTTTCTAGTGGAGTTTTGAATTTGACATTCGCCTGACGGGTTTGCTGCAAAGTGGGTGGCGAATGTCAAATTCACTCCACTAGCTTGCGTCGCACGTAGTGCGGCGGAAACGGAACCATCTGCTGCCGGTCGTCGTTATCGATGTTCTTCCATGGAGGTCCTGTAATGCATCTGAAGAAAATTTTAGGGTTTGCCGCATTTGGCGCGCTTTTGGTTGCGGCGACTCCCGCGCAGCAGGCGCAGGCGGCAACGCCGGTCAGTCCGGGCATCGCCGCGGCCGTGCAGGGCGACGCCGGCAAGCTGACCACACAGGTGCAGTGGGGGCATCATCCCCATTCCCATTGGCGGCATCATCGCCATTGGCATCAGCCCCGCCATTGGCACCATCCCCGCTGGCGACATCACCACCACTGGCATCATCGACATCATCACCACCATCGACATCATCGTCACTGGCGCTGATCTGATCAGGCTGGAGAATCCCGTTTCAGGAAGTCGAGCAGGCCCGCATTGCGGGCCTGTTTTTTGAGACGGCGCGATATGATCAACCATAAGGTCGGACGGACCGTGCGCGAAGAAGCGATGCCTTTTGACCTTGAATTGACGCGTTTCTTCACGCGAACCGGTATATCCTCCCGAGGACATGCTTCGCTCGAAAACCCTACAGGGCATGATTTTCGAAAATGGAAGCCGGTTTTGGACAAGATCATGCTCAATCAGGGATAGATTCCAGAAAGGTTAGATGAGATCCCGGTTCGATCCGATTGAATCAGGCTCTATCGTGAATTCTATAGGGAGTTGCCATGAAGACATATCTCGGCATGAGCCTGGCGGTGGTGATCATGACGTTGTGGGGCGCGGCATCTGTCCATGGTGCGGAGGCGACCGTGCGCGCGCGAACCGTCGCCGCGCAGTCCGCGGCGGTGACCGACGTGAGTGCGGTTCATCGCTCCGGCCGGAGTTATCGCCATCGGCAGCATCGCCCGCGCGTTTATGTGCAAGGCCGGCGTTATTACGACAGGCCCGCTTACTACGTGCCGCGGGGGCCGGCGCCGTTTTTCCCGTTCGGCTTCGGTTACGGCCTCGATCCGTCCTGGTAATGACCGCTGTTGAAACTCCGGAAGGCCATTGGCTTCGCTTCTGATTCAATCGGAGGGCGAAGCTCCCTAGATTATTGTTTGGCGTGTTTTCGTCACGCGAACCGGTATCCATCTCCGGGTCAAGCTCGAGGATATGTTTCGCTCGAAAACGCCATAAGGCATCGCTGTCCCCTGAAGCGGAAGCGCCCGACATGCGCTCGCCGCATCATGCGATGCTCTTACGATGCTCGCGCGCCGCTCAGTGATGCGCTCAGACAGGCAAGTGATGTCGCTCAGACAGGCAACCGTGTCTTGGTCGCCGCGTCGTAGATCGCGATTCGCAGCATCGGAAAACGCGATTTCAAGTCGGTGGCGGCGTGCTTCGCCTGGGCCAGCGTCTCGAACTGATTTTTGAAATGCCCGTCGACCAACAGTGTAAAGCCGGTTTGGGGCGGCACGTCGGCGCGCGGCGTACCACTTACCGGTTTGGGCGGTGCAGCCGCCGGCGCCGCCGCCGTGGACGGCGGAACCGGCGCGGTGACGGGAGCCGGCTTCGGCGGGAGAGTGAGAGCCTCGCGCGGCGCGGTCGATGCCGGCTTTTCAGCCGCACGCGGCGCGGTCTTGCCGCTGCTTTTCACGACCGACGTCGCCTTCACGATTGCCGACGTCTTTGCGACTTTGCCCTTTGCGGTCGTCGGCTTTGTGGGTGTCTTGGGAAGCATTCTTGTGGTCGCCTTTACCGATGCCTTCGCTTTGGTGGATGGGCGCGCCGTTTTCGCTGCCTTACGGGCAGGGGCTTTGGTCTTGGTTTTTTTCATTACGTCGTTACGAGTGACGGAATTTTCCGGCAAAGGCAACCCGCCAGTCGAGTCAGAATGGATTCTCCATCGCATCCATGTTGACGACGCTTTCAATCGGCGGATCCCGCATTGCGTGCCGCCGCGAATGGCGCTCGTCACGCGGGGTCTCAATGCCAATCGCGTACGTCGACGAAATGCCCGGCGATCGCGGCCGCAGCCGCCATTGCTGGCGACACCAGATGCGTGCGGCCCTTGAAACCTTGCCGTCCCTCGAAATTGCGATTGGATGTCGAGGCGCAACGCTCCTCCGGTTTCAGCTTGTCGGGATTCATCGCAAGGCACATCGAGCAGCCCGGCTCGCGCCATTCGAAACCGGCCTTGGTGAATATCCTGTCGAGGCCTTCGGCTTCCGCCTGTTCCTTGACGATGCCGGAGCCCGGCACGACCATGGCGTTGACATTGCCGTTCACGGTTCTGCCGTCGGCGATTTTCGCCGCCGCGCGCAGATCCTCGATACGGCCGTTGGTGCATGAGCCGATGAACACACGGTCAACCCTGATGTCGGTGATCTTCGTGCCCGCGGTCAGCCCCATGTAATGCAGCGCGCGCTCCTTGGAGAGGCGCTTGGCCTCGTCCTCGATCTTGCGGGGATCCGGAACCACGCCGGTAATCGATGCCACATCCTCGGGGCTCGTGCCCCAGGTGACGATCGGCGGCAGCTTCGCGGCGTCGAGCCGGATCTCATGATCGAAGTGGGCGCCGTCGTCACTGCGCAAAGTTTCCCAGTAGCGCATCGCAGCATCCCAATCGGCGCCGTTCGGTGCCTTGGGACGGCCTTTCAGGAACGCATAGGCCTTCTCGTCCGGCGCGACGAGGCCAGCGCGCGCGCCGCCTTCGATCGACATGTTGCAGACGGTCATGCGGCCTTCCATCGATAGCGTGCGGATCGCCTCGCCGGCGTATTCCAGCACGTAGCCGGTGCCGCCCGCGGTGCCTATTTCCCCGATGATGGCGAGGATGATGTCCTTGGCGGTGACGCCGTCGGGCAAGCGGCCATCGACGACGGCGCGCATGTTCTTCGCTTTCTTCTGGATCAGCGTCTGCGTCGCCAGCACATGCTCGACCTCGGAGGTGCCGATGCCATGCGCCAGCGCGCCGAACGCGCCGTGGGTCGAGGTGTGGCTGTCTCCGCAGACGATGGTGGTGCCGGGCAGGGTGAAGCCCTGCTCGGGGCCGATGACGTGGACGATGCCCTGACGCTTGTCGAACTCGTTGTAATATTCGATGCCGAAATCTCGGGCGTTCTGCGCCAAGGCCGCGATCTGCTCGGCGCTCTCCGCGTCAGGATTGGGCTTGGTGCGATCGGTCGTCGGCACGTTGTGATCGACCACGGCGAGCGTCTTCTCCGGCGCATGGACCTTGCGGCCGGCAACGCGCAGGCCCTCGAACGCCTGAGGCGAGGTCACCTCATGCACGAGGTGGCGGTCGATGTAGAGCAGGCAGGTGCCGTCCTCGGCCTCGTGGACCAGATGATCGTTCCAGATCTTGTCGTACAGGGTGGTCGGTTTGGACATAGACGTGAACCTATTGGAAGTCTTGGAGCAGGTCGCGTAACGGGCGCGCGGGACGATCGCCGGGAGGACGCAGCCTCAGGCCGCCGACGTCGCGAACCGTCCGAAGAAGCGCCCCGGCAAACGGCTGCGGTCGTCGATCACGATGCGCGCCATGAATCGGCCGATGCCGCTACTGATATGATCCATAACCATGTCCGTCTTTTACCACGGCCGCATCAGCCACGACAATCTATAGCGTTTTCGAGCGAAGCATGTCCTCGGGCTTGACCCGAGGATGGATACCGGTTCGCGTGAGGAAAACGCGTCAAACTAAATCGTGGAGCCTTGCTTCTGTTTCGAACAGAAGCGACGCCCTGACGATCGGCGAAGCTTGCATTCCGGATAGATAGGCGCGAGCGAAGCAATAAAAAAGCGCGGCCGCGGCCGCGCTTTCAAAAATGTTGCAGGCGGAGCGGGAGGGCGCTCAGCTCGTTGCGGCCTGCTTGTCTTGCTTATCCTGCTTCTCGACGATGCGGGCCGATTTGCCGCGCAGGTTGCGCAGGTAATAAAGCTTGGCGCGGCGCACCTTGCCGCGGCGCACCACCTTGATCGAATCGATCATCGGGGAGAGCAGCGGAAACACGCGCTCGACGCCCTCGCCGTAGGAAATCTTGCGGACCGTGAAGCTTTCGTTGAGCCCACCGCCGGAGCGGCCGATGCAGACGCCTTCATAGGCCTGCACGCGGGTCCGTTCGCCTTCCACCACCTTGACGTTGACGATCACGGTGTCGCCGGGGCCGAACTCGGGAATCGTCTTGGTCGCCGACAGTTTGTCAAACTGCTCTTTTTCGAGCTGCTGAATGATGTTCATTGCAAATCTCCATCGGCGGCGCGCCCGGCCGTATCAGCGGGCTGCGCGGAATTCATCTATCCCGTGGCGCGTATTTCGCAAAAGTGGATACCGGTTTTGCGAACAGAATACGCGCAACTCAACGAGTGAGAGCATTTTCGACCGGCAAACCGGATTCCACTTTGCCTGAAAACGCTCGCTGCGCGGATTTCGGGCTCCCTATAGAGCAAAGCCGGGGCTTTGTCACCCGCCTGTCTTGCCTTTTGGCGGAATTTGACGGCTCCTCGCGGCCCAGAGATCAGGTCTCCGAGCCTGTGTGAGCGCTTCGGCCTCCGCCTGCCGCCAGGCGTCGACCCTGGCGTGGTCGCCCGACAGAAGCACGTCCGGAACCGGACGACCCTCGAACTCCTGCGGGCGGGTGTACTGGGGATATTCGAGCAGTCCGTGCGAAAAACTCTCGTCCGCGCCCGATTCCGCCTTGCCCATCACGCCCGGCAAAAGCCGGACGCAGGCGTCGATCAGCGTCATCGCAGGGAGCTCGCCTCCTGACAGCACATAATCTCCCATGGACACCTCCTCGAGCCCGCGCGCCTCGATCACCCGCTGGTCCACGCCCTCGAACCGCCCGCAGACGATCAGCGGTCCGGTTCCGGCGGCGAGTTCCGCCACGCGCGACTGGGTCAATGGCCGACCTCGCGGACTCATCAGCAGGCGCGGCCTGTCCGGCGAAACCTCCGCCGCGTCGATGGCCCTGGCCAGCACGTCGGCCCGCAGCACCATGCCCGGACCGCCGCCGGCAGGCGTGTCGTCGACGCTGCGGTGGCGGTCGGTGGCCGAGTTCCGAATGTCGCGGACCTCCAGCGCCCAAAGGTTGGCGGCCAGCGCCCTTCCCGCGAGGCTGACGCCAAGCGGCCCCGGGAACATCTCCGGGAACAAGGTCAGGACGGTCGCGCGCCAGGTCATCGATGGGCACCACGGTCAATCAGGAATGTCGAATGTCATGGCCGGGCTCGTCCCGGCCATGACGAAGGTATTGCACGTGGCTTTTTCAGCCGGAATCCGGCTCGTCGCCCTCGATCTCGCCGGGCATCTCGATCACCACGCGGCCGCCGGCGATGTCCACGGTCGGCACCACGGCATCGGTGAACGGCAGCATCAGGGTCGCGCCCTGTGGCGGCGCGATCTCGATGATGTCGCCGGCGCCGAAATTATGGATGGCGGCGACGGTCCCGAGCGGCGCGCCGGCCGCATCGACCGCAGTGAGGCCGATCAGGTCGGCGTGGTAGAATTCCCCCTCGTCCGGTGGGGGAAGCCTGTCGCGCGCGATGTAGAGCTCGATACCGTTGAGTAGCTCGGCCTCCTCGCGCGTGGTCACGCCCGTGAGCGTTGCAACGAGATGGTCCTTGGCGGCTCGCGCGCGCGTGACCTCAAGCTGCCGCGCGCCGTCCTTTGTCGAGAGCGGGCCGTATCGCGTCACCGACATCGGATCCTCGGTGAAGGTCCACAGCCGCACCTCGCCGCGCAGGCCGTGCGCGGCGCCGATCCGGGCCACGCAGATGCGCGCTGTCATGCCGGTTCAGCCTTACGCCTTCGCGGCGGCTTCGGCCTGCGCCTTGCGCTCCTTGCGCGGCACGGCCTTCTCCGGATTGTTGCGCGCCGTGCGCTTCTTGACGCCGGCGGCATCGAGGAAACGCGCCACGCGATCGGACGGCTGTGCGCCCTTGGCGAGCCAGGCCTTGACCTTGTCGAGGTCGAGCTTGAGGCGGTCGGCATTGTCCTTCGGCATCAGCGGATTGAAGTAGCCGAGGCGCTCGATGAAACGGCCGTCGCGCGGATAGCGCGAATCGGCGGCGACGACATGATAGACCGGGCGCTTCTTGGTGCCGGCACGGGCGAGGCGGATCACGACGGGCATAAGGTACTCCTTTGAAAGTCTGTCTGAGTTGGTTCTGTTGTTAAAATGAAGTGCGGCTGTCATGCCCGCCAACGGGTCCGGCTTCGCCGGCCCGATGACAGGCTCCTGCGGGCCGTTGTCGACGCATCGATTGAAACGAAACGTCGTGGCGTTCTGGATCGTCCGCCCTCGCGGACGCTGACGATGTGGGATGGGAGGGAGTGGCGGTCGTCATTTCTTCTTCCGGGGAAAGCCGAGACCGGGCAGCGGCGGCTTGCCGCCAAGTCCGGTGAGGCCGGGAAGGCCCCCGCGCAGCCCCGCCGCCAGATCCTTCGGCAGTTGCG
>JBIQHO010000131.1:0-9281 GCA_044508545.1 Bradyrhizobiaceae bacterium
CACCGACCTCCATGTCGTTGATTCGGAACTCCCCGGCATTCGCTATCCGATCATTCCCGGCCATGAAATTGTCGGCCATATCGACCTGGTGGGTGTCGGCGCAACCGGCCATCAAATTGGTGACCGCGTCGGTATCCCCTGGCTTGGGTACACCTGCGGCGTTTGCCGCTATTGCCGCCTCGGTCAGGAGAACTTGTGCGACCGCCCGCTTTTCACCGGCTATACCCGCGATGGCGGCTTCGCAACCCATACCATCGCCGATGCGCGCTATGCGTTTGCGATCGGCGAAGCCGGCGACGACGTATCGAGCGCGCCGCTATTATGCGCCGGCCTGATAGGCTGGCGATCGCTGGTCATGGCGGGCGATGCCGAGCGGCTCGGCATCTACGGATTTGGCGCGGCGGGTCACATCGTCGCTCAAATCGCCGCCTGGCAGGGGCGCTCGGTGTTTGCCTTCACCCGCACCGGCGATATCGCGGCGCAGGACTTCGCCAGGCAGCTTGGTGCCGTCTGGGCCGGTGCATCCGATCAGAAACCGCCAGACGAACTGGATTCCGCCATCATCTACGCTCCGGCCGGTGAATTGATCCCGCTCGCCCTGCGCGCGGTCCGCAAAGGTGGCCGCGTAGTCTGCGCCGGAATCCACATGAGCGATATTCCGTCGTTTCCGTACAGTCTTCTTTGGGAGGAGCGGCAGTTAATGTCTGTTGCCAATCTGACGAGGCAGGACGGCCTCGACTTCTTCAGGATCGTTCCCCAGGCCGGAATTCACATCCGCACGACCACCTTTCCCCTCGACAAGGCAAACGACGCCATTGCCATGCTGAGGGCAGGACAATTGCTGGGAGCGGCGGTGCTTCAACCCTAGAACCGTGTGGCCTCTGATGAAAGCAGACGCGGGCTTCAGGATTTTGATTTGATGCGTTTTCGTCGCGAGCCAGCCTACTCCCTAGTCAAGCCTGAGGACATGCTTCGCTCGAAACGCCCTAACCGAAAGGAAAAACCCTGTCGCGACTGAAACCGGTCTCCCGCCAAGCCACTGGACCCACCATGACTGGCTCCCGAAAATTTCACCCGCACAGCCCACGCTTCGAACAGCGACAGGACAGGTATCGCCGCTATAAAACGCCGCGATTGACCGCAACCATGACATGTCAGGAAGCGTTTCACACGATCGCACGCGGCTGTCTCGACGATCTGGCGGCAAATCACCAGGCCACATGCGAGGAAGACCGGGAAGCGCTGCACCAGATGCGAATTGCCCTGACCCGGTTGCGGGCTGCTCGATCTTTTTTCTCCTCTTGTGTTCCATCCTCAGAATGGCCCCACGTGAAGGCTGAATTGAAATGGCTGAACAAGCACCTGAGCCGGGCGCGGGACCTGGATGTCGCGCTTAAGCGGCTCTCCTCAGCCCATGACACGAATCCGGAGCAATCGCCCGATCGCGTCTGGCGAAAAACCTGGAGCGCCAGCCACCGGGAACTCCGCCGGGCGCTCCGCTCAAGACGATACCGGATACTGCTGCGCGACTTGTCAGTCTGGATTGATGGAAGCAGGTCGTCCGACAACGTGCAGCCACCAACCTCGCTCGCGACCTATTCCGGTCGCAAGCTTGATCGTTGGTACAAGAAGCTGGTCAAGAAGAGCCGCGCCCTTGAGGATATGAACGCAAGTCAGCGCCATCAGCTCAGGATAAAAAGCAAACGATTTCGTTATGCACTCGAAATGCTCGAGCAGCTTTTTCCAAACAAGTCTCACGCGAGAGTGAAGGAGTGTCTTAAGTCTCTACGCAAGATTCAGAAATACCTGGGGCAGTTGAACGACGCTGAGCAAGGCCGCGGTATCGCAACAGCCTTGGCAAAATCGACGCGAGGCGATGTAACGAAATGGAATTCGCTGTTTCCGACAGGCCGAAAGGCCAAAAAACGGACGATCAGGGCCGCCGCACTCACCTTCCGGGAACTGGCGGAATTGAAGCCGTTCTAGCCGGATTCATCACTTTCAAGGTCAACTCACGAATGGGACGATTGCTTACTTGACGTCTGTCGCGACGAAGGCCGCATCTCACCTTGGCCGAACGGCCACGATATCAGGTGAAGCTCAGCGCGATAGCAACACGCAGCGCGTTGATTCAGAGGCAAGATACTGCGTCACGCCACCGAGCACCCACTGACGCAATCGCGAATGGCCGTAGGCTCCCGCAACAACCAGGCCGGCTCCGACGCTGGACGCGATCCTGTCCAGCGCAGCTGCCGCATCTCGCGTCGAACTCTCTTCTTGAACAAGCGCGTTTGCTGCGATGTCATGATGTGACAGCCACGTGACCACGTCATGGGTACGGTTCAATGCAGCCTCGCGGCTGCCGCCGCCCTCGATGATCTCGGCGACCGTAACGTTCTTCGCTCTGCCCAACAACGGAAGCGAATCGACGATTGCCCGCCGTGCCTCAGGCGTATCCTTCCAGCCGACCAGCACACTCCGCAAATCGAGCCAGCCAACCGCCTCGGGAACGACGAGCATGGGTCTGCCCGCCTGCATCACCAGATCGCTCGGATCGACCCTGGCAAACGGGTCTGTAAACGCCCTGCCACGAGTTTGCCCGATCACGATAATATCGGCGGCACGCGCTTCGCGCGAAACAAACCGAAGAGGGATCTCCATGTCGGAGCGCCATTCGACCCGTTTCGCGTCTCGATTCATCATCACCTTTCGAAACTCGGTCTCGAGTTCAGATAATCGCGCCTTGATGGCATCCCGACCTAGCTCGATCATTTTGTCGGCCTGCTCGCCCGAGGTGAAATAAAGCGGCGGACTGAACTCCGCGGCCGCGATTCCGACCACTCGTGCGTCAAATCGCTCGACCATTTCGCCGGCAACGGCGAGGCACCCTTCGTTCGGCTGATCGGACGCAAGGCTAACCATGATCGTCGCGTAGGTCATTCTCTTCTCCCGATGCGGCTCAATCGAAAACCTCAAACGGCATCCAGTATGCATGGGACCTGGATCGTTGAGCGACATGATTCAGGTCAAGAAGCCTGCAAATGATGCCGTTGCTGCGACCGATGAGCAATCCTCCTAACCAGAGCGGTGTCCGGGTCGCGCTCGCCGCGCTTGACCCAGGTCAAGCCATCTCGGTGAATTGGCGATACCATTCGAACAAGCGTTATCCACGATTTTGGAACCTCGCCATGCGCGCCCATCAGATCATGACCAGGCAGGTCGTCACCGCCAGCCCTGACACGACGATCGTCGACGCCGCAAACACCATGCTTGAACGACACATCAGCGGTCTCCCGGTGATCAGCGCCGCAGGAAAGCTGGTCGGCATCGTTTCGGAAGGAGATTTCCTTCGCCGCGCCGAAATCGGTACCGGGCGCAGGAGGGCGAGATGGTTGAAATTCCTGCTCGGCGCCGGCAGTGACGCGTCGGACTTCGTTCATGAGCAAGGCCGCAAGGTCGGTGAAATCATGACACCCAATCCCTGCACCGTATCAGAAGATACGTTGCTGGAAGACATTGTGGCAATGATGGAAAAAAACAGCGTCAAGCGGCTGCCCGTGATGCGGGGCGACCGGATTGTCGGAATTGTTACCCGCGCCAATCTGCTGCAGGCCGTCGCAGAGCTTGCCCGCGAGATTCCCGATCCGACCGCCGATGACGACCATATTCGCGATCGCATCGCGACATCCATTGAGACGAGCGACTGGTGTCCATTCGGCCTGAGCGTCATTGTACGCGGCGGCATCGTTCATCTCAACGGGGTCATCACCGACGAACGGGCCCGACAGGCTGCCATTGTCGCGGCGGAAAATGTCGCCGGTGTGAAGGAGGTCCGCGATCACCTTTGCTGGGTCGATCCCATGTCCGGATTGTACGTGAATTCTCCCGAAGATGACAAATTGGCAGCGGCCGGCTGACCGTTTCTTGAAGAGTACCGCGCAGGTACGCGGCCGCCGTCGGCGATGAAGGGAAACCGTGATGACGTATTATTTTGGCAAGACCCTGCCGGTCGGGTTCGACGAAGCCGTTCGGCAAACGATCGACGCTCTCAAAGGTGAAGGCTTCGGCATCATCACCGAGATCGATGTCAAGAAGACCTTCAAGGACAAGCTCGGCGTCGCGTTTCGCAACTATCGCATCCTCGGGGCATGCAATCCCAAGCTGGCTTATGATGCGCTTCAGCTGGAGGACAAGGTCGGTACCATGCTGCCCTGCAACGTCGTCGTCAACGAGATCACTCAAGATCGCACCGAAGTCGCAGCCATCGATCCCGTCGCTTCCATGCAGGCCATCGACAACACGCAACTCAAGCAGTCGGTGGAACGTGTCCGGACCTTGCTGCAAAAGGTGATCGAAAACCTCAAGGGCTAACGCAATTCCGGCAAAAGTGCGCCGCGATTTGCATTAGAATTAAAGTGATGGAGTGGCGATTCCATTCGCCGGGAAGCCTCCCCCTTTCTCCGATCAGGTCCTTGTGAAGGTTTGCGGTACGCCCCCTGCAAGCGGCGCGCGCCACTGAAGCGGAAAGACCCGTGCCGGCCGGACCGGCTGTAACGGATCGTATTTTTTATGGTGTTTTTTGGCCGGACAAGGTCTTATTCTTCGATCCTGGAGCCTAGCGGCCCTTCCACAAGTAGCGGTCGTGATCCCGGATAGCCTCATTAGCCGGGAATACGAAAGGCTCACCAAGCTTTCCTTGCCGTGCGGGACGAACCGTGACGAGTGACGATCTGCCATCCTCAAGCCTGTTCCGTGACGAGGAGCTGCAGCGCGTGATTGATAAATCCGGGGTTGGCATCTGGGACCTCGATCTCTCGACGCGAAAACTGTTCTGGTCCAGCCCGACACGCAGGCTTTTCGGCGTCCCGGAAAACGCCCCCGTCAGTTACGATTTTTTCCTCTCCCTGCTCCAGCCGGAAGATCGCGACCGCACGGAATCGGCCATTCAGCGCTCGATCAAGACGGGACGCAGATTCGATATTCAGTACCGGATCCGCGGGATACCGGAAGGGAGCCGTTGGGTTCGGGCGCGAGGCGACCTCGTCATCGGCGAAAACGGCGTCGCGCAGCGACTGAGTGGCGTGATGCTCGATATCAACGATCAGAAGCTGATCGAGGAAGCCCTGCTTGCGCGCGAGGACCACTTGCGCTCGATCCTCGATACGATTCCCGATGCCATGATCGTTATTGACGACCACGGCATCATGCAGCATTTCAGTACTGCGGCCGAACGCCTGTTCGGCTATTCAGAACATGAAGCCATTGGCCAGAACGTCAGCATTTTGATGCCTGAACCGGATAGCAGCCGACACGACGGCTATTTGGCCCGTTACCAATCCACCGGCGAGCGGCATATCATCGGCATCGGCCGGATTGTCACCGGGAAACGCCGGGATGGGGCCACTTTTCCAATGCACCTGTCCGTCGGTGAAATGCATTCCGGTGGAAAGCGGCATTTTACCGGATTCGTTCGTGATCTTACGGAGCATCAGCAAACCCAGGCAAAACTCCAGGAACTGCAATCCGAACTGGTTCACATGTCTCGCCTGAGCGCGATGGGTGAAATGGCCTCGACCCTCGCTCACGAATTGAACCAGCCGCTCACCGCGATCAGCAACTACATGAAAGGATCGCGCCGTCTTCTGGCGGCAAGCACCGACCCCAACATCGCCAAGATCGAAACGGCGCTGGATCGCGCCGCCGATCAGGCCATCCGCGCCGGCCAGATTATCCGGCGGTTGCGCGATTTTGTTTCCCGGCGGGATTCAGAGAAGCGCATCGAAAGCCTGGCAAAGCTGATGGAGGAAGCCGGGGCTCTCGGTCTCGCCGGCGCCCGCGAACAAAACGTCACGCTGCGGCTTGAGCTGGACGCCGACTGCGACCGCATCCTGGTCGATCGCGTGCAGATCCAGCAGGTTCTGGTCAATCTCTTTCGAAACGCGCTGGAGGCGATGACCGCGTCGCCAAAACGGGAGCTTGCCGCCTCAAGCAGGAAAACTTCAGACAACATGGTCGAACTGTCCATATCGGATACAGGCCATGGCTTCAGCGAGGTCGCCGCCGCAAACCTGTTCGAGACCTTCTTCACGACCAAGGAAACCGGCATGGGCGTGGGGCTCTCCATCAGTCGGTCGATCGTGGAAGCCCACGGCGGCCGAATGTGGGCCGAAACGAACGATTCCGGCGGCGCCACCTTCCGACTGACGCTACCCATCGTGTCGACCTGGGATTTACCAGATGTCGCATAAGGGAAATGTCTACGTCATCGACGACGATCCTGCGATGCGCGACTCGCTCGATTTCCTGCTTGGCTCCGCAGGCTTCAACGTCACGCTGTTCGACACTGCCGCCGACTTCCTCGGCGCTCATGCCGGTCTTCGTTTCGGCTGTGTCGTGTCCGACGTTCGCATGCCTGGTATCAATGGAATGGACCTGCTTCAACGTCTCAAAGCCAACGCCTCGCCCCTGCCCGTCATCATCATGACCGGGCACGGGGATATCCCTCTCGCTGTTGAAGCGATAAAATTGGGGGCACTCGATTTTGTCGAAAAACCGTTTGAGGATGAACGGCTGATCGGAATAATCGAGGCCGCGCTTCAGCAAAGCCCCGATCATGCGAAAAGCGACGCCGTCTCGGCCGAGATCGCATCGAGGATCGCAAGTCTCAGCCAGCGCGAACGCCAGGTCATGGAAGGACTCGTCGCAGGGCTGTCCAACAAGCTCATCGCCCGCGAACACAATATCAGTCCCAGGACGATCGAGGTTTACCGGGCCAACGTCATGACCAAAATGCAGGCACACAACCTGTCCGAACTGATCCGGCTGGCGCTGCGCGCCGGCATCTTGAACGATTGAGCTAAATCAAATCGCCGCGTTCCCACCATTGTATGGTGCGGAGACAGCTATCGGAATTCGCGACGCCAGATGACAGACCCAGCCACGACAAAGCACAAAATCTGCGTTCTCGATGACGATCCTGCCGTGCGTCAGTCGCTGCGGTTTCTTCTCGAAACCCATGGATTCAAGGTTCGCACATTCAACGCCGCCGCGACGCTTTTGACTTCCATCGAGCGGGACGACGTCGATTGCCTGGTGATCGATTACAGATTGCCCCACATGGATGGACTGGATGTGGCGGCTCGCCTGCGTCAACGACAAGTCGCAGCGCCGATTGTCCTTATGACCGGCTATCCCAACCAGCATATGGCCGAGAAGGCCGCAGCCGCCGGTATAGACTATATTTTGTTCAAGCCTGACCTGGAGAACAGCCTCGTGATGCGCGTTCGGGAGGCCATTTCCCGCCAGCATCCGGACCATTAAGCTCCATAGCGTTTTCAAGCGGCGCATGTCCTCGGGCTTGACCCGAGGATGGATACCGGTTCGCGTCAAGAACACGCGTCAAATCAAAATCATAGAGCCCCATTTCTGATTCCGTCAGAAGCGGAAGGCTCCAGGCAGCCACAACGAGACCTCCGGCAAGCGCCGCGACGCTAATTCCCCCCACCAGAAGCCCGACTACATCCGTGATCACCGGCCCCGCGGCATCTCCGTTGCCGAAGGATGCCGGCTGATGGGCATCGCGCGATCAACCTACTATGATGCGCCTGCGGCGCGCAGTAGCGATGTCGAGCTGTTGAACGCGATCACCGTGATCTGCGATGAGTTCGAAGCCTATGGCTGGCGGCGCGTGCAAGCGGCGCTTCGCCATCGCGGCGTGATCGCCAACCACAAGCGGATCAAGCGCCTGATGCGCGAGCACGATCTTCAGCCGCGCCGCCGTAGACGTTATATCGCCACCACCGACAGCGATCATGATCAGCCCATCTTCCCGGATCGTTCGAAGGATATCATCCTTGATGGCCCGGACCAGCTCTGGGTCGCGGATCTCACCTACGTCGCCATCGTCGGCGGTTTTGCCTATGTGGCGATCATCCTCGACGCCTGGTCACGTCGCGTCGTCGGCTATGCGATCGGCAGGTCGATCGACGCACGGCTCGCGCTTGCAGCGCTGAAGGTGGCAATCGAGCGAAGGCGCCCGCGACCAGGATGCATTCATCATTCCGACCGCGGATCGCAATATGCGTCTGGTATCTATCAAGCATTGCTGGCGGACCATGACTTGATCGGTTCGATGAGCCGGCGCGGGAACCCGTACGACAACGCCAAGGCGGAGAGCTTCATGAAGACGCTCAAAGTCGAGGCGGTCTATCCGATGGCCTTTGAAACCTTCGAAGACATCGCCGAACAGCTTCCCAGATTCATCGACGACGTTTACAACCAACGCCGCCTGCATTCTGCGCTCGGCTACATCAGTCCCGCCAGCCTGAAGACGCAGGGCGACGGACAGCGCTTCGCTGTCCTCGCCGAGGGGCCGCCTGACCTTCAAGGGCGCGGCTGCTGCGATCGAGTCATCCCAACCCGGTATCGAGATGGGACACTCAAGGTGAAAAATCAGTGATTTCAAACTCGGAGATTTCGAACTCGGTCTTGGCAAATGGCGTCCCGGAAGGGAGTCGAACCCCTGACCCCAGGTTTAGGAAACCTGTGCTCTATCCAGCTGAGCTACCGGGACTGAGCGCCACATAACCTCGTTACTTATCCGGTACTCAGGCGCATCGGGCAAGCCCCCAGCGCGTGATCCGAAAATGATCCGAATGGCGTTTTGAGCTTTTGAGGGCATCGACATCGCTCGGCGCCCGACATGACTGCGGCTTCGCGGACAGCCCGCGTCCCCTTACTTGGGCACCGTCATTCATCCCGCAGTCATTTTTGTTTCGATAGCAATAATAGCAATATGAAACCGCGACGCCGGCTCGCAGGGTGTTGCCTTGTGACCGTCATGTGGCGACATTATCTTCGGCGACGGGGCTGGAGCGGAATAGGAGACGATCATGGGTTTGCTCGACGTCCTCAATGGAATGCAGAACGGCCCGCGCGGTCCAAGCGAGCCCAGCGCGCCAAGCGAAAGCGGCGGAGGCATGTCGCCGATGACATTGGCGATCCTCGCCTTGCTGGGCTACAAGGCGCTGAAACATTTCACCGGAAGCCATTCTGAAGCCAGCCCGTCCGCGCCGCCGGCTCCCGCGCCGAGAAGCACGGTCAATGCCGGTCTGCCCGGCAGCGGCGGCGGCCTCGGTGACCTGCTCAAGGGCGGGCTTGGCGGCCTGCTGGCGGGTGGCGCCGCCGGAAGCATTCTGAGCGGCGGTCTTGGCGACCTGCTGAACCAGCTTCAGCAGAAAGGCCATGGCGAGACCGCGAATTCCTGGGTCAGCCCCGGTCCC
>JBIQHO010000132.1:0-9275 GCA_044508545.1 Bradyrhizobiaceae bacterium
GGTCTCGTGCAGGTGGCGCTTAACGCCGCCGGCATCGACTGTCCGCGCGACAGCGACATGCAGGAAGCGTCCCTAGGAAGCGCATTGTCGCCCGCGGAAGCAGGAGAGCCGCGGCGCGGCGATCTCATCTTCTGGAAAGGCCACGTCGCGATCGTGCGGGACGCAACCACGCTTGTGCACGCCAACGCGCATCACATGGCGACAGCCGTCGAGGGCATTGATGATGCGATCGCCCGCATCAGGGCGGCCGGAAGCGACGTGACCAGCGTGAAGCGGCTGTAACAGCATCCGTGTCCCGGATGCAGCGCAGCGCGCCAGTGCTGCGGTGCTGATCCGGGACACGGCGTCCGGCTCGAAACCCAAACGGGGTCTCAGGCTTCCGCGCCGTTCGCGGTCTCCAGCCGGAACGCCGCGGCGAACAGCGCGCGCGTGTAATCCGATTTCGGATTCTTGAACAATGCCGATGCCGGCCCCTCCTCCACCACCTTGCCGTGCCGCATCACGATGAGATGGCTGGCCAGCGAGGCGACCACGCGCAGGTCATGCGAGATGAACATGTAGGTCAGGTCGCGCTTGCGCTGCAGATCGCGCAGGAGATCGACCATCTGCGCCTGGAACAGCATGTCGAGCGCACTGGTCGGTTCATCCAGCACCACGAAATCGGGCTCCAGCACCACGGCGCGCGCGATGCTGATGCGCTGGCGCTGGCCGCCGGAAAATTCGTGCGGATAGCGAAAACGCGTCGCCGGATCGAGCCCGACATCGTTGAGCGCCTTGACCACCCGCGCCTCGCGCTCAGTTTCCGAGAGCGAGCGTTGATGCACGCTCAAGCCCTCCGCCACGATATCGCCGACCGACATCCGCGGGCTCAATGCTCCGAACGGGTCCTGAAACACGATCTGCATGTCGCGGCGGAACGGCCGCATCTCCTTGAAGCGCAGACCCTGGATGTTTTTGCTCAGGAACACGATCGGCCCGTCCGATGAAATCAGCCGCAACAGCGCCAGACCGAGCGTGGTCTTGCCGGACCCGGATTCGCCGACGACGCCGAGGGTCTCACCCTTGCGCACCTTCAGCGTCACGCCGTCCACCGCCTTGATATGGCCGACCGTCTTGCGCAGCAGTCCGCGCCGGACCGGAAACCAGACCTTGAGATCGTCGGCCGCGATCACGACCGGCGATTCGGGGCGCGGCGGCGCCGGATCGGGCTTCGGCTCCGCGGCCAGAAGCTCGCGCGTGTAGGGATGTTGCGGCGACTCGAAGACCCGTTCGACCGATCCCTTCTCGACGATCTTGCCACCGTTCATGACGCAAACACGGTCGGCGATGCGGCGGACGATGCCGAGATCGTGGGTGATGAACAACAGGCTCATTCCGAGCCGGGCTCGGATATCCGCCAGCAGCGCCAGGATCTGCGCCTGCACGGTGACGTCCAGCGCCGTGGTCGGCTCGTCCGCGATCAGCAGGTCCGGTTCATTGGCGAGCGCCATCGCGATCATCACGCGCTGGCGCTGGCCGCCGGACAGTTGGTGCGGATAGCTCGCAAGCCGGGTTTCCGGCTCGGGAATGCCGACCTGCGTCAACAGTTCCAGCGTGCGCCGCCGCGCCGCCGCACCGCGACCCCTGCCGTGCAGCAGCAAGATCTCGCTGATCTGCGCTTCGATGGTGTGCAGCGGATTGAGCGAGGTCATCGGCTCCTGGAAAATGATCGAGATGTCGTTGCCGCGAATGCTCCTGATCTCGCGTTCGGACAGGCCGAGCAGTTCGCGGCCCTTGAAGCGGATATGGCCGGAGGGATGCGATGCCGCCGGATAGGCCAGCAGCTTGAGGATCGACAGCGCGCTGACGGATTTTCCGGATCCGGATTCGCCGACCAGCGCCACGCACTCACCGCGCTTGATATCGAACGAAATGCGATCGACGGCGACCGAGGTTCCGCCGGCATGGTGAAACGCGACGGACAGGTCGCGAACCTCGAGCAGCGGCTGATCGATGGCGTCCATGCGAGCCTTACCTGAACGTCTTGCGCGGATCGAAGGCGTCGCGCACCGCCTCGCCGATGAAGATCAAAAGCGACAGCATGATCGCGAGCGCGAAGAATCCGGTGAAGCCGAGCCACGGCGCCTGCACGTTGGCCTTGCCCTGCGCCAGCATTTCGCCGAGCGAGGGCGAGCCCGGCGGCAGGCCAAAGCCGAGGAAATCCAGCGCGGTCAGGGTCATCACCGACGACGACACGATGAACGGCAGGAACGTCATGGTCGCGACCATGGCGTTCGGCAAAAGGTGACGGAACATGATGGTCGCATTCGACACGCCGAGCGCCCGCGCCGCCGTGATGTATTCGAAGTTGCGGCCGCGCAGGAATTCGGCGCGCACCAGACCGACCAGCGACACCCATGAGAACAGCAGCAGGATGCCGAGCAGCACGAAGAATCCCGGCACCAGCACCGAGGACAGGATCAGGAGCAGGTAGAGCGAGGGAATCGCGGTCCAGACCTCGATGAAGCGCTGGAAGGCGAGATCGACCCAGCCGCCGAAATAGCCCTGCACGCCGCCGGCCGCGACACCGATGATCGACGACACGATGGTCAGGCAAAGCCCGAACAGCACCGAGATCCGGAACCCGTAAATCAGCCGCGCCACCACGTCGCGGCCCTGATCGTCGGTGCCGAGCCAGTTGTATTCCAGATCGCGGCAGCCCGTGAGGTGCTTGCGCTGCACCACGTCCTTGCATTCGGCTTCGGTCAGAAGCCAGGTCGGTTTCGAGGGCGCCGGCGTCGGCAGATCGAGGTTATGGGTGTCGTAGGAATAGCGGATCGGCGGCCAGATGATGGTGCCGCCCTTGTCCTTGATCAGCTTCTGAACATAGGGATCGCGATAATCGGCGGCGGTCTCGAAATCGCCGCCGAACGTAGTTTCCGGATAGGTCACGAATGCCGGGAAATAGAAATGGCCGTTCAAGTGGATCAGAAACGGCCGGTCGTTGGCGATCAATTCCGCAAACAACGAGATGACGAACAGGATCGTGAATATCCAGAGCGACCAGTAGCCGCGCCGGTTCGCTTTGAAATTCTGCCAGCGGCGGCGGTTGAGCGGCGACAGGCGGAGGCGGTGCGGTTCCGGCGGCACCGCCTCGCCGAGCGGCGAAACAGCCCCCGTTTCGACCGGCTTTGGCAACGTCACCGCCATCAGACCTCCCTCGCCTCGAAGTCGATCCGCGGATCGATCCACATATAGGTGAGATCGGAGATCAGGTTGATGACAAGCCCGATCAGCGAAAAGATGAAGAGCGTGCCGAACACCACGGGATAATCGCGGTTGAGCACGCTTTCAAAACCAAGAAGGCCGAGCCCGTCGAGCGAGAAGATGGTTTCGATCAGAAGCGATCCTGAAAAGAAGGCGTGAACGAATGCGCCGGGAAAGCCGGCGATGACGATCAGCATGGCGTTGCGGAACACGTGATTGTAAAGCACCTGCCGCTCGCTGCATCCCTTGGCGCGCGCGGTCATCACGTATTGCTTGCGGATTTCGTCGAGGAACGAATTCTTGGTCAGCAGCGTCATGGTGGCGAAGGCGCCGAGCGCCATCGAGATGATGGGCAGCGTCAGGTGCCAGAAATAGTCGAGGATCTTCCAGTACCAGGGAAACTGGCTCCAGCCGTCCGACGTCAGTCCGCGCAGGGGGAAGATGCTGAAGAACGATCCGCCGGCGAACAGGATGATGAGCAGGATCGCGAACAGAAAGCCGGGTATCGCAAAGCCGACGATAATCACCGCCGAGGTCCAGGTGTCGAAGCGCGATCCGTCCCGCACCGCCTTGCGAATTCCGAGCGGGATCGAAATCAGGTAGGTCAGAAGCGTCATCCAGATGCCGAGCGACATCGAGACCGGCAGCTTTTCCTTGATGAGCTGGATCACGGTTGTGTCGCGGAAGTAGCTCTTGCCGAAATCGAAGCGGGAGAAATTCCACAGCATCAGCAAAAAGCGTTCGGGCGCGGGCTTGTCGAAGCCGAACTGCTTTTCAAGGCTTTTGATGAAGGCGGGATCGAGCCCCTGCGCTCCGCGATACTTTGAATTCATGGCGTCGGACGACGCCCCGACCTGGGCGCGCGCGCCGAAATCGCCGCCGGACGATCCGGAAATGCGCGACATTCCCCCGGTGTCCGAACCGCTCAGTTGCGCGATCACCCGCTCGACGGGACCGCCGGGCGCGAACTGCACCACGACGAACGACACGAACAGGATGCCCAGCAACGTGGGAATCATCAAAAGGATGCGTCGGGCGATATAAGCGCTCATGCCTATTTTGCCTGCCCTGACGCCGCACCCGCCTGCGTCGACCACCAGATGTCAGGCGCCATCACGCCGAGATATTTCGGCAAACTGGGCGGATGTCCGAACACGTCCCAATAGGCCAGCCGGTGCTTGTTCGAATACCATTGCGGCACCCAGTAACGGCCGGCGCGAATGACGCGGTCCAGCGCGCGCGCGGCGAACACGAGTTTCGCGCGGGTGTCGGCGGCGATCACCTGCTCCATCAGCGAATCGACGGCGGGGTCGGCGATCCCGGCGAGGTTGTTCGATCCCTTGGTGCCTGCCGCCCGCGACGAAAAGAACGGCCGCAACGAGTCACCCGGAACGGTCGAGAAGCCGAAACGCTCGATCACCATGTCGAAATCGAAGTCGTCGCGCCGCGCCCTCGCCTGCACGGGATCGACGAGCCGCAGCGTCGCCTCGATGCCCAGCGTCCCGAGGTTCTTGATATAAGGCATGTGGTGAGCCTGGAACGCCGGCTCGTCGAGCAGGAACTCGACGCGGAACACGTCGCCCTGCGGGGTCACCCGCTTGCCGTCCTTGATTGGAAAGCCCGCATCGTTGAGCAGTTGCACGGCCCTGCGCAACAGCTTGCGGTCCTGCCCCGAGCCGTCCGACACCGGCGGCTCGAACGGCATGCCGAACACCTCGTCCGGCACCTTGCCGCGGAACGGCTCCAGCAGCGCCAGTTCCTCCGGCGACGGGGGGCCGCTCGCCATCAGGTCGGAATTCTGGAACGGCGATACCGTCCGCACGTAGGCGCCGTACATGATGGTTTTGTTGGTCCACTCGAAATCGAAGGCGCAGTCGAGCGCCTCGCGCACGCGCGGGTCCTTGAACTTGTCGCGACGGGTGTTGATGAACCAGCCTTGCGCGCCGGACGGCGTCTCGTCAGGCAACTGCTCGCGCCTGACGCGGCCGTCATTCAGCGCCGGGAAATCGTAGCGCGTATTCCAGATGCGGGAGGTGAACTCCTCGCGGTACAGGTAGCTGCGGCCGGAGAAACCCTCGAACGCCACATCGCGGTCGCGGTAGAAATCGAACCGCACAGTATCGAAATTGTAGCTGCCGCGGCAGACCGGAAGGTCGGCGCCCCACCAGTCCTTGACGCGATCGAATTCGATGAAGCGATTGGGCTCGAACCGGCCGACCTTGTAGGGCCCGCTGCCGAGCGGGACATCGAGCGTGGATTCGTCGAACGGGTGCGCGGTGTAATAAACTTTCGAAAAGATCGGGAGGCCGGCGACGAACGGCGGCACGTCGCGGCCGCGTTTGGCCGCGAAGGTCACGACCAGCGTCGCGTCGTCAGGCGCTTCCGCGCTCACCATGTCGCGCATCTGCTGGGTGATCAGGGGATGGCCCTTGGCCTTGAGGATCGTCAGCGAAAACGCTGCGTCGCGCGCGGTCAGTTTCTGCCCGTCATGAAACCGCGCCTCCGGCCGCATCGTGAACTGATAGGTCAGCCCGTTGGCCGAGATGCGTACCGACCTGGCAGCAAGACCGTACATCGCATCGGGTTCGTCGCCGGCGCGCGCCATCAGCGACGTGAACGTCATCTCCATGCCTTTCGCGCCGTCGCCTTTCAGGATGAAGGCGTTGAGCGAATTAAAGGTGAAGAACGATTGATTGAAGGCGCGGCTCGAGGGAATGGTCGAGAACAGTCCGCCCTTCGGCGCATCGACATTGACGTAGTCGAAGTGGTGAAAGTCGGCCGGATACTTCAGGTCGCCGAACGCCGACATGCCATGAGACTCGCCTTGGGACCCGGTCTCCGCGCCGATTGCAGCCGCCGGCCGAAGCCACGCCGTGGCTGCCGCACCGATCCCGAGACCAATCACCTGGCGGCGGCTGGGCCCGCTCATCCGCGCAAAACTCCTCAAGATCGATTGCCGATCTTGGCCGACCGGCCGGCATCGTACCACCACAGCGCCGGGAAGGCGGTAAGACCGTATTTCGGCATCTGGGCCGGCCGGCCGAAGCGATCCCAGCGAGCGGTGCGCACCTTCGAGTAAGTCCACTGCGGCACGACGTAGTGATGGTGCAGCAGGACGCGGTCGAGCGCATGGGTGGCTGCGACCAGATCGGCGCGATCCCGGGCGAAGATCACGCGCTCGATCAGCTTGTCGATGGCCGGATTCCTGATGCCGACGATGTTGCGCGAGCCGGGCATGTCCGCCGCGCGCGAGCCCCAGAACTCGCGCTGTTCGTTGCCCGGCGACAGGGATTCAGCCCACGACGCGACCACCATGTCGAAGTCCCAGTTCCGCATCCGGTTCTCATATTGCGTCGGATCGATGGTGCGGATGCTGACGGTGATCCCCATGCGCTCCAGCGAGGGCTTGTAAGAGAGCAGGACGCGTTCGAAGGTCGGGTCTTCCGACAGCAGTTCGATCTCGAACGGCGCGCCGGTCTTGCCATCGACCTGCTTGCCGCCGCGCACCTCGTAACCCGCCTCCTTGAAAAGCCTCATCCCCTCGCGCAGGTTGTTGCGAACCGCCTCGGGATTACCGCCGACCGGATTGCTGTACGGCGTCGTGAAAACGTCCGCCGGAACCTCGGCGCGGACGGTCTCGAGAATCTCCAGCTCCCTGCCCTCGGGAAGACCGCTGGACGCCAGCTCGGTGCCTTCGAAATAGCTTGCGATGCGCGTATATTGCCCGAAGAACAATTGCTGGTTCATGGTCTCGAAATCGAACGCGAAGTTCAGCGCCCGCCGCACCCGCACGTCGCTGAACTTGTCGCGTCGGAGATTGGGCGCGAACGCCTGCATGATGCCTGAGCTGTTATTGGGAAACTCCTCCAGGATGACGCGGCCTTCCTTCACCGCCGGAAAATCGTAGGCGGTGGCCCAGTTCTTGGCGCTGTTTTCCGTGCGCCAGTCGACCTGGCCGCCCTTGAAGGCTTCGAGCGCGACGGTGCTGTCGCGGAAATACTCGTAGCGCAACTCATCGAAGTTGTTGCGGCCGACGTTGAAGTTGACATTCAAGCCCCAGTAATCCTTGACCCGTTCGAGCGTGACCGATCGCGCCGCCTCGAAACTCTTGATCCTGTAGGCCGCGCTGCCGAGCGGCGGCTCCAGCGTGGTCGCGGAAATGTCGCGCTTCTTGCCGGCGGCGTCGACGCCTTCCCACCAGTGTTTCGGAAGCACCATCAGTTGGCCGACGATCTGCGGCAGTTCGCGGTTTCCCGGCGCGTCGAATGTGAAGGTGACGTCGCGCTCGCCGGTCTTTTCCGCTTTCACCACATGACGGTAGTAGGCGGCATATTGCGGATGATGCGTCTTGAACGAATCGAGCGAGAAGATCACGTCCTCCGGCGTCACCGGCTTGCCGTCGTGCCACTTCGCTTGCGCGCGCAGGCGGTAGGTGACGAAGGAAAAGTCGTCGGGATAGCTCACCGCCTCCGCAAGCGCGCCGTACTCCGTCGCGACCTCGTCCAGCGATGGCGTCGTCAGCGATTCGTAGATCAGCCCGACCGCTCCGGCGATCGAGCCCTTCACGCCCGAAACGACCGGGTTGAAATTGTCGAAGGTGCCGAGCGCGATCTGCCGCACCGTGCCGCCCCTGGGGGCGTCCGGATTGACATAGTCGAAATGCTTGAAGCCTTCCGGATATCTCACGTCGCCGAACAGCGAAAGCCCGTGCCGCCATTTGAGTCCGGTCGGCCCGGCCTGCGCGCGGGCCGCTTCAAACGCCGGAGCGCCGGTCAGGACTTTGATTGCGGGAGCGGCTGCGATCAGCGCTCCGCCATGAAGAAGACGTCGTCGGGTGAAGGCCAAAAGCAAAATTCCTGCGATTTGTCAGGCGCGCCAATGCTACGGCGCGACGCACTGTTTCGGCCGATTATGTCGGTTTTTCGGGATGACGCCACCCCACCTCCCGCACTTGTGCGGTGAAAGGTCGGGAGAATTGGAGAACCGTGGGCGATGTGGCCGGGAAGTCCTCGCGGCTCACACTCGCCCCTCGTGCCACACCGAAGGCCAGCGCAGCTATTTCGCGACGGCCGGCAGCGGCTCCGGCTTGTCGGAGTTCTTGTTCAGATAGGCAATGATGTCGGCACGCTCGCTGTCCTTCGGCACGCCGGCGAATCCCATGGCGGTGCCGGGGATGTAGCCCTTCGGATTGGCGAGGAACTTGTTCAACTCCTCGAAGGTCCAGGTGCCGCCCTTGGCTTTCATGGCCTCGGAAAAATTGAACCCGCGGCCCTGGCCGCGCGGCTCTCCGACAATGCCGTAGAGATTGGGACCCACGCGATTCGGCCCGCCCTTCTCGAAAGTATGACAGGCGGCGCACTTCTTGGCCGCAGCGGCGCCGTTCTCGACCGACGCCGTCTGCAGCAGCTTCGCGATCGACGCCTCGGCAGCCGGCTTGGCCGCATTGTCCGCTTGCTTGGCACCGCCGGCGGTCGCCGCCGGCTCTTCCTTGACGGCAATTTTGAAACCCGGTTTCGCCGGCACGACCGGCGCGAAGATCGCATGGGCGACGAAGTTCGTCACCAGCACAAAGATGCAGGTCCCCAGCAGCACGCCGAGAAATTTATTGATATCGAAGGAGTCCATTTTGGTCAGGCTCCAGTTTGGTCGGGCTCCCGGCTCCTGTGGAACGCGGCAGGCGGCGGGACGAGATAACGGTTTGCCGGTGTCCTGACAACCCGTATAAACGCCGCGGCCCTTGAAAATCCTGCCAATTCCCCGATCGCTTGACTTCGGGCCGTGGACCTCCCGACCGATGACCGAGACCCGCGCTCTGGTGCTGATTCCCGCCCGCATGGCCGCAACCCGCCTGCCGGGGAAACCGCTTGCCGATATCGGCGGGGTGCCGATGATCGTCCATGTCCTGCGGCGGGCCGAGACCGCCGGTATCGGCCGCGTCGCGGTCGCCACCGACACGCCCGAGATCGCGGCCGCGGTGACGGCCCATGGCGGCGAAGCGATCATGACGCGCGCCGACCACCCGTCCGGAT
>JBIQHO010000133.1:0-549 GCA_044508545.1 Bradyrhizobiaceae bacterium
GTTGAGCCAAGGAGTTGGGATCGGCACGTTGTCTTCCTAAGCCGTTGCCTCCGACTTGGCGACCTGCTGACCGTCACCGTGAATTTCACCGACAAGGCCAACATCGCCAACGAGACCCAGCGCAGCCGCTCCAGCAAGGAAGATTCCGGCATCACCGACTTCATCGGCAGCAAGACCATCGGCAATCCGGCAACCGCGATACTGCCGGGCCGCATTCTGACCACGGATTCCACCGCGTCCAGCGACGGCAAGGGTTCGGTGCAGCGCCAGGAGAATTTGCAGACCAGCGTCGCCGCCGTCGTGACGCAGGTGCTGCCGAACGGCAATCTCGTGGTCGAGGGCAAGCAGGAGATCCGCGTCAACTTTGAAATCCGCGAACTGATCGTGGCCGGCATCGTCCGCCCCGAGGATATCCAGAGCGACAACACCATCGACTCCAGCAAGATCGCGCAGGCCCGCATCTCCTATGGCGGACGCGGCCAGATCAGCGACGTGCAACAGCCGCGCTACGGCCAGCAGGTGATGGACGTGCTGCTGCCGTTCTAAACC
>JBIQHO010000133.1:559-9155 GCA_044508545.1 Bradyrhizobiaceae bacterium
GACGGTGACTACGCGGCCTCCGGTGGCTCCCCTGCCGGAGGCCGCGATCGTTTTTGACACACAAGCCTCGGGATGCCAGTACTCCTCCTGTCGCAGTCTAGCTCAATTGGCTCGCGTGCTGATAATGAAGGCCTCAACTGTCCTTTCTATCCGTAAACATGATCTTCGTCGGTCACTCATGGCAATTAGCTCGCACATCGTTGTTGCGTTGTTGCCTGAGTACCGGATGGTGGAGCGGCCATGAACCCGGCGCCCCACCAAAATGCAGATCAAACTTACCTCGCACGTAAAGATATATTTCGAAAAGACATCAATGCACTGCGTGCGCTCGCGGTCACTTCTGTCGTCGGGTTTCATTTGCATCTGTCTGGATTTGGCGGCGGCTTTGTAGGGGTCGACAGCTTTCTCGTGATCACGGGCTATTTGATGGGACTGAAGGTTGTTCGCGGTCTCATCGTAGATCGCTTTTCTCTCGCTGCTTTTTGGACTGCTAGGATGCGCCGAATTTATCCTGCGCTTGCCGTGGTCGTTATATTGACGATTATTGCCGGCTGGTTTTTAATGCTACCGGTTCAGTTTTTTAAGCATTTGCTGCAGTCATTATCCGCGCTTGCGTTCGTGTCGAATTTTGCTTTTGGTTTTGACAGTGGATATTTTTCGGCACCGGCTCAAACTAAAGCGCTACTTCACACATGGTCGCTTTCAGTCGAATGGCAGTTCTATTTTTGGATGCCACTCATAGCTATACTGGCTTGGCGGCGCTGGCGATCTATCGATATTCTCTTTGGTGTTTTTCTTAGCGCAACGATTCTTTCATTGGCGTGGTGTCTCTGGGAAAGCCATGCAAATGCAACGGCACAACCATTTTTCTCCTTGCGTACGCGGGCCTGGGAGCCTTTGGTCGGAGGTCTAATTGCGATTGCAGAGATTAAATATGGATCGAGATGGGCGCGACCTCTAACTCTTGCCTATGCTGGATGGCTTTTGCTGCTGGCGTGTATCATGGTCTCGATGCCAGAGAATGGATGGCCGAATGAATATACAATTCTTCCTGTGATCGGGACTGCGCTTGTTATTGTCAGCAGGAATGAGTTCCTCTTATTGCGTAATTTGGGCACGCAACGAATCGGTGATTGGTCGTATTCGATCTATCTCTGGCATTGGCCTATCTGGGTTCTTGTTCTTGGATGGTACGCACTCCATGGTGCCGAGGTCGGCTACGGAACGAAGGCTGCTGTAATTGTTTCTTCGGTTGCCATTGGTGCTACCTCCTACTCATTCATAGAGCAGCCGTTTCGTGCAAGCTCTTTTTGGACAACAACTCCACTACTAAAGCTGTCCACAGTAATCTTCTCCGTACTGGCGGTCCTCACAATCGCCGGATATTGGGACAATGGTTTCCCGTGGAGGTTTCCGGACTATATTCAGGCTGCGGAAGCGGCACGACGAATTGATACTCCACGGGGGGAGTGTTTTAGAAACAAAAACTCGACAAAACCGTCCCCTGAAACCTATTGTAGTTTTGGTGACCTCAGCCAGGGCCCCTCCTTGATTCTTTGGGGCGATTCGTTTGCCAATCAATTTCTAGAACCGCTTTCCGCGAGCGCGACGACCCATCACCTCCACGGGCTAATTGCAACACAAAGCGCTTGCAGAGTTTACTTAGGACACCCCCCATCCGCATGTGCAAATTTTATTCAAGAGACATTGCAATTCATCTTGGATCCGAAAGGCCCCAGCATCGTGGTTATAGATAGTAGCTGGGGGCGCGGCGATGATGCCGCTGCTGTGATCGATCGATTACTCGATGCAGAAAAAACCGTCATTCTGATCAAGCCGCTGCTAAATATTGGGTTTGATCTTCCCCGCCGCTGGATCGAAAATCAGATTCGGCACGGCGGCCCTATTCTAAATTGGAGCTTAAAAGAGACGCCCTCGCTGTTGCTCGGCGCTACGAGGGCTATCATGGAGAAATCCATTGTGGCAAAGCACACGACGAACCCGCACTTCATTACGATTGACCCACAGACGCAAATTTGTACGAACGGATCATGTATTTTAGTCAGGGATGGAAAACCTAACTTCCGCGACACCGCACACATTGCGAGCGAAACTGCGATGCAATATCTGCCATTGTTCGATGAAGCCCTGGATAAGCTATCGCTACAGCAAGACCGCTTTTTTCACGTTCCGCGCTAATGCCAGCTAGATCTTTTCTAGCGGAGTGTATTGGCAGAGGGCTGGAGGTAACCGCGAACAAATCGCCATCGCTTTTGCTGTCTAGCAGAGAGGTCGGCTTGCCACCCGACGTCTTGCGGAACTCAACAAAAATTCATGAAACCGATCTGCCCGGAGGCATTGGCAATACCTATGTCGATGGCATCACGTGCCCATGACGTCGCGACAACCGGAGCGTTCCATGTCCCTGCTCGTTCGTACCCTCGTCATCCTTGCCGTTTGCCTGAGCGTGATTTCGGACGCGGCGCAGGCGCGTCACCGCAAAGGCCGCATACACATCAACGGACAGATGCCATCAGCGACGTTCGTGGCGCCGACGCCCTCACCGCGCCTCAACACCAGCGTGACCAATCAGCCGGGCGTGCCGAACACGTCGCGCCCCGGAACCATCGGCACCGGCGCCGTGCCGAGCGGCCTGAGCGGCGACAGCCCCACCGCCCCGGGATTTCCCGGCAGGGTCGGACGTGACTAGAGTCAGAAGCGAGGCTCCATGATTTTGATTTGACGCGTTTTCTTCACGCGAACCGGATTCCACCTCGCTCGAAAGCGCTCCAGGGAATGTAGCTGAAGTTCAATCCGTTCTGCTCCCTCTCGAGCGTCTTCGCTGCGCTTTCGTTAATCGATCTCTCCCTGGCGGGGAGAAGAGACAAGCATCATCCTTCGACTACGACAATCAACCCTGCTACGTCACCACGCGCTGCACCCTGCTGCGACAAGAATTTCGGTTCAACTGCCGGCATTCTGAATTATGCTCGATCGCATGGAACTCGCGTCAAGGAGCTTGCGGTTTGACGCCGACCCCCGATCCCGATCTTCAGCAACGCGAGACGCTGCTCCAGACCGTGCTTCGCAACTACTTCGGGTCCGGCAACGCCGGGATCCTGCGAACCATTCAGTCCGAGGCCATCTATGTCGATCTCGCCTCCGGCGCGACGCTACTGCGCCAGGGCGACGTCAGCGACGACGTCTACTTCGTCCTGTCCGGACGGCTGCACGCCTTTTCCGAAACCGAATCCGGCGCGCGGAAAATCCTGGGCGAGATCGGGCGCGGCGAAACCATCGGCGAACTCGCCTTGTTCACCGGGGAGCCTCGCTCGGCGACCATCGTGGCGGTGCGCGATAGCCTGCTTGTGAAGGTGACGCGCGCGATGATCGAACATGCGATTACGCAGGCCCCCGATATCGAAATGTCGATGATGCGGATCGTGATCCGGCGATTCCGCCGCCACGAGCGCGAGCGCCAGCCGCCCCTGGTTCCGGTGAACGTCTGCATCCTGCCGATCACGCCGGGGCTGGATGCCGCCGATTTCGCGCGACGTCTGCGCGACGTGCAAACCGCACAAGCGAAGCCGGTGACGGTGGTCGGCGCCAATGAGGTCGCCGAACGCTTCGGCGCTGCCCCCAATCACCCGGTCGGACGGCGTCACGACGCGCTCGCCGATTATATCGACGAGATCGAAGCGCGAAGCCGCGCGGTGTATCTCGCAGCCGACGGCGCGGACACCGCATGGACCCGGTTCTGCCTGCGCCATGCCGACGAGATCCTGCTGCTTGCCGTTGCCAAGCGCGATCCCGGCCTGTCCGAAGTCGAGCGGGCCTGCCTGTCGCCCGCAGCCCCGATCTCGATCGCGCGACAGACGCTGATCCTGCTGCACGAAGCGGACACCAGAATTCCGACCGGCACGGCGCGATGGCTGGATGCGCGGCCTGCCGCGCGGCACTTCCACCTCCGCCCGCGTCTGCACCGCGACATGGCGCGCATCGCCCGCATCATCTCGGGGCGCGGCGTCGGACTGGTGCTGTCGGGCGGCGGCGCGCGCGGCTTTGCCCATCTCGGTGTCATCAAGGCGCTGGAAGAGGCCGGCATTCCCGTCGACATGCTCGGCGGCAGTTCGATCGGCGCGGTCATGGGTCTGGTGCTCGCGCTCGGCCGCAGCGCCGATGAGGTCGCAGCCGCCGTCCGCAAGGCGTTCCTCGAACATCCGAGGGGCAACGTAACGGGCGACTACAACTTCATCCCTCTCGTCTCGCTGATCAAGGGCGCGCGGACGCGCAGCGCGATGACGCAAGCCGTGCGCGACGCCACCGGCCGGGATGCGATCGACAACGAGGACAGCTGGATCACCTTCTTCACGACGGCGTCGGATTTTTCCATCGGCCGCGAAGCGGTGCTGTCGCGCGGCGACCTCACCCGCAATGTCGGCGCGAGCTATGCGATTCCGGGCGCGTTGCCGCCGGTCTTCGTCGGCGGACACATGATGTATGACGGCAGCACGTTCAACAATTTCCCGGTGGATGTGATGGCCCGGCTCGGCGCCGGCCGCATCATCGGCGTCGACCTTTCGGTCGACCGCGAGCAGGTGTTCGACATCGACTGCATGCCGGGAACGCTCGCGCTGCTGCGCGACAGGCTGAGGCCGCGCGCGAAGCGGCGCTACCGCCTGCCGAGCGTGCCGGAGACGATGCTGCGATCGTCCTTCATCACCTCGGTTTCAAAGCAGAAGGAAATGGGAAAGTTCACCGACCTGCTGTTCCGGCCGCGCGTGCCTGACGGCCGCCTGCTGGACTGGAGCCGCTTCGAGGAGATGGTCGCGGCCGGCTACAGCCACGCCAGCCAGGTGCTGGCGGGGTTGACCGACGCACAGCGCGGGATGTTCCGATAGGTCCGATTCAAAACGGGTGCCGCGACGCTGGAAGAGCATCCGGCGTGGCTGGGGATTCCGGTTTCTTTTCCTGGAGCGCTTTCAAGCGAAGTGGCTACCGGTTCGCGTCAAGAAAACGCGTCAAATCAAAAACAGAGAGCTCCGCTTCACATTCCATCAGAAGCGGAAAGGCTCTGGCGCCGGGCGAGCCCCGACGCCGCATAAATTTTTTATCCTCGCCCTCTTGAAACAGATCTTGGTTTTTCTAAGTCGTTTTTCACCGCTGCGGCGGTGTGCCGGACGCCTTGACGTACGGGTCCGGCAGGGCTCTGGGGTCGGCATCGGCGAACATATCCGAAGCCTGTCCCTGGTGCTTCCTTCGTATCCATCTTGCTCTTGGAGGACTTGCTCTTTGGAGGACTTGGCTATGAGGACAACCCTGGACTTCGCGCCGCTCAGGCGCTCCACCATCGGCTTCGACCACCTGGCCGGCCTCGTCGACAGCACGCTGCGTCAGGCGACCGAAGACAACTATCCTCCCTACAACATCGAACGTTTCGGTGAAGATCATTACCGGATCAGCCTCGCCGTTGCAGGCTTCGGCGTCGATGACATCACCGTGACGGCCGAGCAGACCACGCTCACCATCGAGGGCAGGAAGCCGGAAAGCGCTGCTCACGAGTATTTGTACCAGGGCATCGCCGCGCGTCCGTTCCGGCGCGTCTTCAACCTGGCAGATTACGTGCAGGTGAAAGAGGCTTCGTTCCGCGACGGCTTGCTGGTCATCGATCTCCTTCGCGAAGTGCCGGAAGCAATGAAGCCGCGCAGGATCAACATCGCCACCGGAGCGTTTCCCTCATCGCAGATCGAGCAGAAGAAAGTGGCCTGAGGCCCGATCGAGGTGCGGCGGAACGCGGCCACGCCCAAACAGTCCGCGTTCCCATCCTACATGAGGAAGGAGAAAACCATGGCAATCCGTGACCTTATTCCCCGGTCGAGAAGTCAGGAGCTTGCCCCGGCACGCGGCAGCTTCGACCCGTTCCTGACATTGCATCGCGAGATGAACCGCCTGTTCGACGACGTCTTTCACGGCTTCGAGTCCGGTCAGAGCCCGCTCCTGGAAGGGCGTTTCGGCTGGCCCAAGATCGAGCTCAGCGACACGGACAAAACGCTGACGGTCTCGGCCGAACTGCCGGGCATGACGGAGAAGGACGTGCAGATCGAAATCGCCAACGGCGTGCTGACCATTCGCGGCGAGAAGAAAAGCGAGCACAAAGAGGATAAAGACGGAGGCAAGTACTTCACCGAGCGCTACTACGGCTCCTTCGAGCGGCAAGTTCCACTCGATAATGTCGATGAGGACAAGGCCGAGGCTTCTTTCAAGAACGGGGTGCTGACCGTCTCGCTGCCGAAGTCCGAAAACGCGCGCGCAGGCGTCAGGCGCATCGCGATCAACACGCAATGACGATGACGGGCGGCGGTCCGCTCCGCCGCCCGTACATCCTGGAAAGCCATCCCGAGGAAAGGAGCGAAGGGAGGTCAACATGACGAACGCCAGCACCGATACCGGCCATATCGATCCATTGTTTCATCCGGCTGCGTACTACGCGTCGCCGGACGACGTTCTGAGCGATAACAAACTCACTGCGCAGGAGAAGCGTATCATCCTGTCGGCCTGGGCATCCGACATGTTCGCCGTCGAATCCTGTCCAGCCTTGCGCGATATCCCCGGCATGGGTCATACGATCCGCCTCGCCGACATCCTCACGGCCCTGCGCCGTCTCGACGGAGAGGACGATCCGCCGCCGCGTGGCGGCGTCCCGATGCGGCTGCGGCGGCCTGGGCCGCCGCTCTGCGGAAGTTCGCCTGATATTTAAGCGGGCCATTCTGACGGCGGTGCCGTCAGGAATGCAGCCGTGGCCCGAGCCATTCCTTTGTCGCGCCTTGTCGCGCCGTTCCTGAAGCTATTCCAGCTTTGATTGCATCGAGACGGGCTTCAGCCTGTTTTCAGGCTCCCGAGATCAAGTCCGACGCACCCTGGGCCCTACTCGTCCCGGTAAATCTTTTCGCGCTTCTCATGGCGCTCCTGCGCCTCGACCGAGAGCGTCGCGATCGGTCGCGCCTCGAGCCGTTTCAGCGAAATCGGCTCGCCGGTTTCCTCGCAATAGCCGTAGGTGTTGTCCTCGATCCGCTGCAAGGCGGCGTCGATCTTGGAAATCAGCTTGCGCTGCCGGTCACGGGCCCGCAGCTCGATGGCCCGGTCGGTTTCCGACGATGCGCGATCGGCAAGGTCGGGATGATTGACGTTCTCTTCCTGAAGCGTCTGCAGCGTGACCTTCGATTCACGGAGAATCTCGTCCTTCCATGCCAGCAGCTTGGCGCGGAAATACTCGCGCTGACGCTCGTTCATGAACGGCTCTTTGTCGGATGGCCTGTAATTTTTCAGCTTTTCCAAATGCATTCCATAGTCGTGCAATGAGCCGGACGACTCGGCGGCGGCCGAACGACCCGGCTGCGGCCGAGCTTATATAGCGGCCGTTTGTGACAGACAATATCCCCACGTCGAAAGACAGCCGCTCCTGAAAAGGAATCCCGGCCTTTTATAACCGTCCTTTCGTCAGAGGCCGGCGCAGGTCGGGAACCGGAACCTGCGGGGAACCAACTGCGGTATTGCCGTTACCGCCGCGCCATTGCCGCTCTCAGCACTGGCCGGCCTTTGCGAGTTCGACCTCGACGCGCAGTTCGATCTCCGACAACACGGCGTCGAGACCAGCGTCGCCCGAGGAGGATTTCAGATCGGCGGCGGCAGCGCGCAGCCGCGTCACTGTCGAAGGATCGAAATTACCGGATAAAAGCGCGATCTTGAGATCGTCGAGGATGTCGAGTGCGCTCCTGCCCCGCTGAACCGAGCGCTTGCGCCGCTCCGCCGGATCCTCCTCGACGCCCTGCAAGGCCAGCAGCGCGTCAATGGTTGTGGCAGGCTTGGGCGCCGTGGCGGCGCGGCTTTCCGTGGTCGCGGTCGAGTCCGGCAAGGAAAAATCGCTGCTGCCGCTCCGCCGCGCGGTCGTGCCTTGTGTCGATGGCGTCGTTCCGTTCGGTCCATAAATTCGCATGGCGCGCTCACAGAGTTGTGATGGTAACGAAGGGCTTTGAGCCGACGCGCGAAAGCCTGACTGCCGCCGGACGGAGTGTCACGCCACAAATCACGCCGACGACGGAACCGTGGACCGTTATGGTTAACGAAGCATGAACACCCGGCAGAAACTGCCGATGACGGCAACTTCGCCGCCGCCTTCCCTTTGCGCACTCCCGTCCTGCGGCATCAATCGCCTAACGATATCAGCATTATAGAGACCAGCGGCGCGGTGGCACGGACTTCGCATGGTTAACTGCGGATGGCGGCCATGGGAGTGGCGGCCAGCCGCACCGAACCCTCAGCGGGGAGCAGAGGATGCCTGGCGTCGGTATTTCAGGAATTGTCCGGGTCGTCGTCGCGGCGTTTGTCGCGCTGGCGCCGCTGGGCGCGCCTGCGCATGCGACCTCGCGGGTGAAGGATCTCGCGAACATCGAAGGCGTGCGACAGAACCAGTTGATCGGCTACGGCCTCGTGGTCGGCCTCAACGGTACCGGCGACACCCTCAACAATATTCCCTTCACCAAACAGTCGCTGCAGGCGATGCTGGAGCGCATGGGCGTCAACATCCGCGGCGCCACCA
>JBIQHO010000134.1:0-9117 GCA_044508545.1 Bradyrhizobiaceae bacterium
AGCGCCAGAGTCGCCAGCGCCGCTGCCGGATAGGCGCGGGCGCGATTGGACAGCGCGAATACGTGGCTTGCGAACAGGTAACCGGAATAGATGTACACGAAGCGCGCGGCGAATTCGTCGATCAGGGTCCACCCCGTGGAGATATGCGCCATTTCGAGCACCGCGGCGGCGCCCCAGATCGCCCATGGCGAGACGTTGCGCGTGGCCTTGATGACCACGAAGAACACCGGCAGCAGGTAGATGAACCATAGCGTGCCGAACGGCTCGATGAACGACATCACGTAAAGCCGGGCAACCCCCGGCCAGCCCACCTCGGCGGCGAACGACGGTGCCTTGAAGCCGAACTGGATCGTCACCCACAGCAGGTAGAAATACGCAAAATGCACGACCTTGCGGTCGAGATAAATGCGCCAGTCGCGATTGATGACGAGCGGCAGGAACAGGCCGGAGATCAGGAAGAAATCCGGCATCCGGAACGGTTTGGCGAAGGCCACCACGAGGTGCATGAAGCCGGTCTGTCCGGCAGCGGCCTCGACGCCCAGCACCGAGTGCATCATCACGACCATGATGATGCAGATGCCCTTGGCGTAGTCGACCCAGTCGACCCGCTCGGTTTTCAATGCGGCTGTGCCGTTTCCGGTCATCGGTGTCTCTTTTCAGCGCGATCGGGCGCGTTTACAGGAGGATCGGTTGCGTTCTCCTTTCACCAATCAAATAATATGCCATGTTTCATGGGATCGTGATCGGAACAGGTCATTAACCATCGCAGGATCACGGCGGGCACGAACCGGCTGTCATGCCTTGTGAAGGCGAGATATTCGGTACGTCCGCCCTTGGAATCATTGAGACTCACTTTATGCGAGCACCCGCCCTCGCGGATGATGACGGAACCGAAACGGTGATCCGGAAATTTGCCGCGCCACTCCCCATCGACGCCGTGCTCGACGAACTCGGACGAACGCTCGCCGCGCGCAATACGGCCGTGCTGGTGGCGCCGCCCGGCGCCGGCAAGACGACGCGGGTGCCGCTGGCGCTGCTCGATGCGCCCTGGGCCGCGGGCAGGAAGATCATCGTGCTGGAGCCGCGCCGGATCGCGGCGCGCGCCAGCGCGGAGCGAATGGCGCAAACGCTGGGCGAGCGCGCCGGCGAGACGGTCGGCTACCGCGTGCGGTTCGGCTCGAAGGTGTCGCGCGCAACGCGCATCGAAGCCGTCACCGAAGGAATCTTCTCGCGGCAGATTCTCGATGATCCTGAACTGACCGGCGTTGCCGCGGTGCTGTTCGACGAGTTTCACGAACGCTCGCTCGATGCCGACATGGGTCTTGCGCTGGCGCGCGACGTGCAGACCGGATTGCGGGAGGATTTGCGCATCCTGGTGATGTCCGCGACCATCGACGGCGCGCGTGTCGCAAAGCTGCTTGGCGATGCGCCGGTCATCGAAAGCGAGGGCCGCGCCTTTCCGGTCGAGACCCGTTATCTCGGCCGCAGGCCCGACGCGCCGCTCGAACGGCAGATGGCCGACGCGATCGCCATGGCGCTGCGCGCTGATGCCGGCTCGGTGCTGGCGTTTCTGCCGGGCGCGGCCGAAATCCGCCGCACGCAAAATATGCTTGCCGAACGGGTTCACGACGCATCCGTGGAGATCGTTCCGCTGTTCGGCGCGCTCGACGCCGCGGTGCAGGATCGCGCCATCGCGCCGGCGCCGAAAGGCCGTCGCAAGGTGGTGCTGGCGACGTCGATCGCCGAGACGTCGCTGACGATCGAAGGCGTCCGCATCGTGGTGGATTCCGGCCTGGCGCGGGTGCCTCGCTATGAGCCCGACATCGGCCTGACGCGGCTGGAAACCGTGCGCGCCTCGCGCGCCGCGGTCGATCAGCGCCGCGGCCGCGCCGGCCGCACCGAGCCCGGCCTGTGTTACCGGCTCTGGGACGAGCCGCAGACCGCTTCGCTCCCCGCCCACACCCAGCCCGAGATTCTCAGCGCCGATCTGTCGTCGCTGGTGCTGGATCTGGCGCAGTGGGGCGTTAGCGATCCGGCGATGTTGTCGTTCCTGGATGCGCCGCCCGCGCCGGCTTTGAACGAAGCGCGCACCCTGCTGCGCGAACTCGGCGCGCTCGATGGCGCCGCCCGCATCACCGACGAGGGCAAAAGCCTGCGCGCGCTGGCGCTGCCGCCGCGGCTCGCGCGGATGATCGTCGATTCGCATCGGCTCGGCGCGGGCCGCGAGGCGGCGGATATCGCGGCTGTTCTGACCGAGCGCGGCCTCGGCGGCGACAGCGTCGATCTCGACGCGCGGCTCGATAATTTCCGCCGCGACCGCTCGCCCCGCGCCTCAGGCGCAAGGCAGCTCGCGGAGCGATGGGCGTCGCAGGTGGCTTCTCTTGACCCTCCCCCCTTTGGTGGGGAGGGGTCGGGGGAAACTCCATTAAGGACAGCATCTCTGGCTTACCCCCCTCCCCAACTCTCCCCCACAAGGGGGGAGGGAGAAATCACTCCCCCCACCGGCGTCATGCTCGCGCTCGCATTCCCCGATCGGGTGGCGCGCAATCGCGGCAACGGCTCGTTCGTGCTCGCCAACGGCCGCGGCGCGTCGGTCGATCCGGCCTCCCGCCTGGCGCGGGATCCCTTCATCACGGTTGCCGAACTGACCGGCACCCCCGCCAACGGCCGCATCCTGCTGGCCGCGCCGATCGCGCAGGCCGACATCGAGGCGCGCTTCGCCGACCAGATCGAGGCCGACGATGAGGTCACGTTCGACCGCGCGGCGATGGCGCTGCGGGCGCGCCGCCGGAAACGGCTGCATGCGATCACGCTTTCCGAGGCGCCGCTGGCGGTCGTACCTTCGCCGGAGACCGCGCGCATTCTCGCGGAAGGACTGATGGCTGCGGGGCCGGATCGCCTGCCGTGGTCGAAATCGCTCAAGCAATGGCGCGACCGGGTGATGTTCCTGCGCGCGGCGGAAGGCCGGAAGGGACTCGATGAGTGGCCCGATCTCTCCGATGCCGGACTTGCCGCCGAAGCCGAAAGCTGGCTGGTGCCCGCGTTGTCCGACAAGACATCGCTGAAGGACTTCTCCGCGAGCGATCTATGGGACGCGCTGCTGGCGCTGTTGCCGTGGAGTTTGCGCGCACGGCTGGAGCGGGAGGCGCCGACGCATTTCGAGGCCCCGACCGGCACGATGCTGGCGATCGACTATGGAGCGGAGCAGGGGCCGACCGTCGCCGTCCGGTTGCAGGAATTGTTCGGCCTGACGGCGCACCCGACGATCGCGCAGGGCAAGGTGCCGCTGGTGCTGGAATTGCTGTCGCCGGCGCATCGTCCGGTGCAGGTGACGCGCGACCTGCCCGGATTTTGGCGCGGCAGCTATGCTGGGGTACGCTCCGATCTGCGCGGGCGCTATCCCCGGCATCCCTGGCCGGAAGATCCGGCGAACGCGCCGCCGACACGCCGGGTCAAGCCGCGCGGAACCTGAAGGGCTCGCGTATCCGGGAACCCGTGCTGTCGACGCAGCGTTGGCCACGACATCTCGCCCGAGGCTCCCATGGACATGCCCCTGCAACCGACCTGGCCGGATATCGCGATCCGTCTCGCCTTGACCATGGTCGCCGGCGGCATCGTTGGCCTGGACCGGAGCACGCGGGGACACGCGGCCGGATTTCGCACCACCATTCTGGTGGGTCTCGCCGCCTCGCTCGCCATGATCCAGGCCAACATCCTGCTGTCGGCGAGCGGCAAGACGCCGGCGTCCTTCGCCGAGATGGATGTGATGCGTTTGCCGCTCGGCATCCTGACCGGCGTCGGCTTCATCGGCGCCGGGACCATCTTCAAGAAAGGCGATCTCATCACCGGCGTCACCACTGCGGCGACGTTGTGGCTGATCACGGTGATCGGTCTCTGCCTGGGCGGCGGTCAACTGGTGCTTGGCGTCGCCGCGACGGTGCTGGCGGTCATGACTCTCTGGGCGCTGAAATGGGTCGACTATGTCATCCCTCGCGAGCACCGCGTCCGGGTGGTCGTCGCAGCCGACGCGGAGATGCGAACGATCGTGGAACTGCCGCGCCTGATCGGAGGTTTTGGCTATCACGCCCGCTTCGCCGACGTGAAACGGCATGATGACGGGTCGATCGATTGTTCATTCGATGTCTCGTGGCGGCGCGCCGAGCGATCGGTACGGCCGACCGATCTGCTGGCGCTGATCCGCAAGAGCTATGAGATCAAGGCGTTCGCCTTGAGCACCGAAGACGGCCGCTAGGGCATGATTTCCGAAACGTGAAAGCGGCTTTCGGGTAGGATCATGCTGGCGCGGGATAGCGGAAGCGTGCAGCGGGTTGTCGAGGCGCGCCATGGACTTCGCATTAACGCTTCGCTCATCCTTTTCCCAAATAAAGGACCTCACGGTTGCTGCGGGTTATGGCCAGCCGACGGCCGCGCGTAAGGTCGCGGCCGTTGTTCGGGTCGGTCAATGAGTCGGGTCTGTCAGTGAGTGTGCGCCATGCGTAATCTGATGATTTTTGCCGCGCTTCTTGTCGGAGCGGGCACCTACATGGCGCAGGTGGCCGACGAGATGACCGCAACCGCGGCGGCGCGGGCGACGACGCCCGTGCAGCAGGCGACATTCGAGGACAACCCCCAGGCCGGTCGCCGCAGCGTCAGCATCGCGCGCGACGGCCGCGGCCACTTCCAGACGGAAGCCCGGATCGACGGCCAGCGCGTCGGCTTCATGGTCGATACCGGGGCTTCGGTGATCGCGCTCAATGAAAGTTCAGCCGCGCGGATCGGCGTGCGGCCCTCGCAGAACGATTACGACGCGACGGTGACCACGGCCAACGGCAAGGTCAAGGCGGCGCGAACCCGGCTCCCCATGGTCGATGTCGGCGGTCTCATCGTGCGCGACGTCGACGCCATGGTGCTGCCCGACGAGGCGCTGTCGGAAAACCTGCTTGGCCTGTCGTTTCTGTCCAAACTCAGGCGCTTCGAATTCGCCAACGGGCGCATGGTGCTGGAACAATAGGTCGGCGCCGCCGTTGGTCGAGGCCGCAGGCGACGCGCTCCCCCCGTGGCGCTGCGAATTATGCCGCAATTGCCTCTCACAAACCCGCTCCCGCATTTCCGGCAGCCATGGCATTCAGGGCTGCATTTGTTTCTCATGTTCCCGCCCTTATCCTGACGAGGCCATCTGCATGTTTCCGAAGCCGAAACCCGTTCTGGCGCCGAATACCTATGCCTATGAATCCGAGCCGATGGTCAAGGCGACCGGCTTCCGCGAATACGACGCGCGCTGGCTGTTCGGCAAGGAAATCAACCTGATGGGCATTCAGGCGCTGGGCATGGGGCTCGGCACGCTGATTGGCGAGCTTGGCCAGAAGAAGGACATCGTCACCGGGCACGATTTCCGCAGCTATTCGTCGTCCATCAAATACGCCTTGATCTCGGGCCTTCTGGCCTCCGGCTGCAAGGTCCACGACATCGGACTGTGCATGACGCCGATGGCCTATTTCGCCCAGTTCGAACTCGACGTCCCCTGCGTCGCCATGGTGACGGCCTCGCACAACGACAACGGCTGGACCGGCGTCAAGATGGGCGCCAACCGGCCGCTGACCTTCGGACCCGACGAGATGAACCGGCTGAAGCAGATCGTGCTTGGCGCCACTTTCGCCGACAGGACCGGCGGCTCCTATCAGTTTCACGAGAATTTTCCGGCGCGCTATATCGCCGACCTGACGAAGCGGCCGAAGCTGAAGCGCAAGCTGAAAGTCGTGGTGGCCTGCGGCAACGGCACCGCGGGCGCCTTCGCGCCGAAGGTGATGGAGGCGATCGGCTGCGAGGTGATTCCGCTCGACACGGAGCTTGATCACAGCTTCCCGAAATACAATCCAAACCCCGAAGACATGAAGATGCTGCACGCGATCCGCGACGCGGTGCTCGAGCACAAGGCCGATGCCGGCCTCGGCTTCGACGGCGACGGGGATCGCTGCGGCGTCGTCGACAACACCGGCGAGGAAATCTTCGCCGACAAGGTCGGCGTGATGCTGGCGCGCGACATGTCGGCGATCCACAAGGATGCGCATTTCGTGGTCGACGTGAAGTCGACGGGTCTGTTCGTCACCGATCCGGTCTTGCAGAAGCAGGGCGCCAAGGTGACCTACTGGAAAACCGGCCACTCCTATATGAAGCGCCGCACCAACGAACTCGGCGCGCTCGCCGGTTTCGAGAAATCCGGCCACTTCTTCTTCAACGCGCCGATGGGCCGCGGTTACGATGACGGCCTGGTCTCGGCGATCGCAATCTGCGAGATGCTCGACCGCGCTCCGGGAAAATCGTTGGCCGACCTGAAGGACGCGTTGCCCAAGACATGGTCGTCGCCGACCATGTCGCCGCATTGCGCCGACGAAGCCAAATACGGCATCGTCGACAGCGTGGTGAAGCATTTCGAGACCGCGAGGGCCAACGGCGACAAGGTGGCGGGACAGCCGATCCGCGATCTCGTCACCGTCAACGGCGTCCGGGTGACGGCGGAGGATGGAAGCTGGGGGCTGGTGCGGGCGTCGTCGAACAAGCCCGAACTTGTGGTGGTGGTGGAAAGCCCGGTCTCCGAGCAGCGGATGCACGACATGTTCGAGGCGATGGACAGCGTGCTGCGCACCCATCCCGAGGTCGGCGAATACAATCAGAAGATCTGACGCTGCCGTTTTCGGGAGGTCGCTCAAAAAACAGCGTTATCGTCCGCGAATGCGGACGATCCAGCGAACGGCGGCGTGGACTTGCCACGCAAAGACGTGGTGCCTACTGGATACTCCGCTTTCGCGGAGTATGACACCGCCGCTTGATTACGTCGCGCTCACCGCCGGCACCGGCAGCGCCGTTACCGACTTGATCTTTTCCATCGCGAAACGCGAGGTGACGTTCTTCAGCGCCACGGCGCTGATCAGCTTCTTGTAAAAGAGATCGTAGCTCGCCATGTCGGCGACCACGACGCGCAGCATGTAATCGACGTCGCCCGCCATGCGGTAAAGCTCCATCACCTCGGGCATGGCGCTGACCGCGCTTGCGAACTTGCTCAGCCAGGCGTCCGAATGGTCGCCGCTTTCCACCGATACGAACACCGAAATGCCGAGCCCGATCTTGTTCTGATCGACCAGCGCTACCCGGCGCAGGATGATGCCGTCGGCTTCGAGCCTTTGGATCCGCTTCCAGCAGGGGGTTGAGGACAATCCGACCCGGTCGCCGATCTCGGCCACCGAGAGGGATGCATCCTCCTGCAGCACGGTCAGGATCTTGCGGTCGATGGCGTCGAGACGTCGGCCGGACTCAGAGGTCTGGAGGGCGAGATCGCTCATGACTAGAACATTGTTCCAATATGGAAGTTATTCAACCTCTTATATAGAAAAATATTCCAACGCAAGGGCGATCGTTCCGGACGAGAGCCATTTCCTGTTCCGATGAATCGGAACACGGCTCTAAATTTCTTGTTTAACGCGTTTTCTTCACGCGAACCGGTGTTCACTTCGCTGAAAACGCTCTAAGCCGAGGTCGAGGCCGCTTCTTTCAAAAACGCTTCCACTTCAGAACGTTGCGGGCAGGCGAAGGCGCCGCCGAAACGGGTGCATTTGATCGCTGCGGCGGCGGAGGCGAATCGAAGCGCCTCCTTTATCTTCTGGTTTTCGGTCATGGCGAGGGCGAATGCGCCGTGAAATACGTCTCCGGCTCCCAGCGTGTCCACGGTGTGGACCGGAAAGGCTGGGGTCTCCCGAAGCTCGCCGTTGGCATCCAGCCACAACGTGCTCTGTGGACCACGCGTTCCGGCGAGAAAGGACGAGGTAGATCCGGCAAGGGTCCGCAGCGCCGTCGCATCGTCCTCGGTGCCGGCCGTGGCCTGGAGTGCTTCGCTGGAGAAAATCAGATGCGATGAGGCGGTCAGCAGGCCGCCGCGCATCGGCATGGCGCTGTCGATATCGACGACGACGGGAATGCCGCGCCGGCCCGCCTCGGTGCAGAGATCGGTGCAGAAGGGGGCACACCGACTCTCGACCAGGATGGCGTCGCAGCCGGTGAGCAGCCGCTCGCTGTCGGGCAGGCGCACTTTCCACAATTCGGGATCGCGGAAAGTAATGATGGTGCGCTCGCCGCCGGGGTCGATCATGACGCTGGAGATCGGCGTCACCAGACCCGGCATGTGGACGATGTCCTGCATCGCGATGCCGAGTTCCGCCGCCTTGTCGAAGATGTACCGGCTGGAGGTTTCGCCGGCGTCGCCCATGGGGCCGCAGAACGCCGCGTGGCCGCCGAGTCGGGAAATGGCGATTGCCGCGTTGAGCGCGTTGCCGCCGGCAATTTCCTCGAAACGCTCGGCGCCGATCTTGAAGCCGCGTTCCGGCAGGCCCTGCACGTGAAAGGTCATGTCGCGCACCGGTATCCCGATGCACAGGATGCGTGGCAGGCGCTTGGGCGCGGCCTCACGAAAGTTCATCGCTGGTTCCCTTGTCGTCTCCGCAACCGACACTCTAACGGTCTAACCGAATCCTGTCCTCCGCCGGATCGCTCCCATGAACGCCTCAAGTTCCGCGGCGTCGTATTCGAGCGCGGGCGCCGCTCCCCACACCGGGCGGGGCCATGCGACGTCTTCTCTCCGGCGCGCGATGATATGGACGTGGAGCTGCGGCACCTGATTGCCGAGTGCGGCCACATTGAGCTTGTCGCAACCCGTGACGTCCTTGAGCGCTTCGCAGACCTCCCCGATTTCCGTCATGAGGCTTGCGCGCTCGTCGCGATCGAGGTCGATGATCTCCACCGCTCCGACCCGTCTTGGCACAAGAATGAGCCAGGGATAGTTGGCGTCCTTGCTGAGCAGGAGTCGGCTGAGCGGCAGGTCGCCGATGCCGACCGCGTCATTGTCGAGTTGCGGGTGAAGCGACCAGGCCTCGGACATCGTTTGCGGCCACTTTTTTGAGGAGTACCGAGGCAAACTGGCCCGACGATCCGCCGAGGTCAATGGCCCGGAGCGGAATGCCGCGGCCGCTTGCTTTCCGCTCCTTTTGGCCCCAAATAGGGACCGGGAGATTGGCGGTGGACGAGCCACTCGCCAACCGGGTCAGGTCCGGAAGGAAGCAGCCCTAACGA
>JBIQHO010000135.1:0-9082 GCA_044508545.1 Bradyrhizobiaceae bacterium
CCGGCAGCACCGACCGCGGCTCCGACGTCGCCCCGCGCGACACCCGCTCCGGCTTCACCCGCCGCCACGCCACCGGCCGGAGCCTCGAACGGAACGAAGGCGGACTACCAGCCTTCCGCTCCCGGCAACCGAACGGCGCTGCCGCCCGGCGCGCCCGTCTCCCGTCACGGACCGCCCACCGTCACGACCCCGCTGCCGCCGCCGCCGTCAGGGGTGCAGGAGTTGATCCCGATCGCGCCCGGCACAACACGGCAGGGACCGCACAACATCGACGCGTTCCGCTCCGAGCGGCGGCAGACCGAACAGGGCGGTCGCACCATCATCACCGAACCGGGCCGCGTCATCGTGCGCGATCCGAGCGGGCAGTCTTTCATCCGGCACAACGAGGAAGATCGCTTCCGCTATGGCGCGCGCGATGTCCGCCAGGAGCGGGTCGGCAACGACACCCGCAACGTGGTGACGCGGCCGGATGGCACGCAGATCATCACGATCAACGACCGCGACGGCCGGATGCTGCGGCGAATCCGCCGCGATCAGCGCGGTCACGAAGTGATCATCATCGACAACAGCCGCGGCTATGGCGGGGCGGCCGGCTTCGCCGCCGGCGCGGTGGCCGGTGCGATCGGCGGTTACTTCGTCTCGCTGCCGCCGCCGCGCATCGCAATTCCGCGCGACCGCTACATCGTCGAGGCCGAAGATGCGCCGCCGGAAGTGATCTACGATACGCTGCTGGCGCCGCCGGTGGAGCCGATCGAGCGCGCCTATACGCTCGATGAAGTCCGCTACAGCCCGATGGTGCGCGCGCGGATGCCAAGCATCGATCTCGACACCATCAACTTCGAGACCGGATCGTGGGACATCCCTCCCGATCAGGCATCGAAACTGCAGGTGATCGCCGACGGCATCAATCGCGCGATCACCCGCAACCCGAGCGAGGTGTTCCTGATCGAGGGGCATACCGATGCGGTTGGCAACGACGTCGACAACCTGTCGCTGTCGGACCGCCGCGCGCAATCTGCCGCCGAGTTGCTGACCCAGCGATTCCAGGTGCCGCCGGAGAACCTGGTGACGCAAGGCTACGGCGAGCAGAACCTGAAGGTGCAGACCGACGCTCCCTCGCGGGAGAACCGGCGCGTCACCGTGCGCCGCATTACGCCGCTGCTGGACGGCGGATCGGCCTCCGCCGCGCCGCCCCCGCCGCGCTGATACGCGGTTCAACACATGCGAATGGCCGGGAGCGATCCCGGCCATTGTTGTATACAATCACCTTCTGCCGCTCTCAAAAATTGACCAGGACGTGAGCATCCTCGTCCGCGAAAGCAGCTGATCCAGTAGTGCGACCGTGAAAAGGATGCTTTGCCTTCGCGAAGCATGACCGTCATCGTGCCGCACCCACTTGACACAACGGTGCGTTCAGCCCGTCGACAATTTGGTCGTCTGATGAACCCTACAACCCCAGCTTCTTCCTGCGCTGGCCGAGCGTGCGCAGCCGCAGCGCGTTGAGCTTGATGAAACCGGCCGCGTCGCGATGATCATAGGCCACCGCCCCTTCCTCAAAGGTGACGAGGTCCTGATCGTACAGCGAGTATTTGCTGTCGCGGCCGACGAGGATGACGTTGCCCTTGTAGAGCTTGAGCCGCACCTGCCCGGTGACATATTGCTGGCTGTGATCGATCGCGGCCTGCAGCATCTCGCGCTCCGGGGAAAACCAGAAGCCGTTATAGATCAGCTCGGCATATTTCGGCATCAGTTCATCCTTCAGATGCGCAGCGCCGCGATCGAGCGTGATCTGCTCGATGCCGCGATGGGCGACGAGAAGAATGGTGCCGCCGGGCGTCTCGTACATGCCGCGCGACTTCATGCCGACGAAACGGTTCTCGACCAGATCGAGCCGGCCGATGCCGTTGGCACGGCCGAGTTCGTTCAGCTTCGCGAGCAAGGCCGCGGGTGACATCTTCGCGCCGTCAATGGCGACGGCATCGCCCTGCTCGAAATTGATCGTAATATAGGTCGGCTGATCCGGCGCGGCCTGCGCATCGATGGTGCGCGAATACACGTAGTCCGGCACTTCCAGCGCCGGGTCTTCCAGCACCTTGCCTTCGCTGGACGCGTGCAGGAGGTTGGCGTCGACCGAGAACGGCGCTTCGCCGCGCTTGTCCCTGGCGATCGGGATCTGATGCTGCTCGGCGAATGCGATCAGTTGCTCCCGTGATCGCAAGTCCCACTCGCGCCACGGCGCGATGATGGTGATGTCGGGCTTCAGCGCGTAATAGCCGAGTTCGAAGCGGACCTGATCGTTTCCCTTGCCTGTCGCGCCGTGCGCGACCGCATCGGCCCCGACTTTCTCGGCGATCTCGATCTGCTTTTTCGCAATCAGCGGTCGCGCGATCGAGGTGCCCAGCAGATACTGGCCCTCATAAACCGCGTTGGCGCGAAACATCGGGAACACATAGTCGCGGACGAATTCCTCGCGCAAATCCTCGATGAAAATGTTCTGGTCCTTGATGCCGAGCAACTGCGCCTTCTTGCGCGCCGGCTCAAGCTCCTCACCCTGACCGAGATCGGCGGTGAAAGTCACGACCTCCGCGCGATAGGTGGTCTGCAACCATTTCAAGATAATCGAGGTGTCGAGCCCGCCCGAATAGGCGAGCACCACCTTCTTCACCTTCTTGCTCATGAAAATCCTGTGGGATGACGTGAATTCGGCGGGACTATAGGCGGAACCGGACCTCGTGCAAGGTCCCTTGGAGTTTCAGACCGGCTTCTCCGGTACAGGCGCCGGGCCGACATCGCGCCCCCGCCACCGCTGCCGCATCCGATAGCCGGGCCAGGCGAAGCGCGTCAGCGCGGCATCGATCTCGGCATCGCTTTTACGCGTCGACGGCCATCGATAGATGTAGCCATGAACCAGCCAGATCACCAGAAACGCCACCAGACCGGCGGTCGCCACGTCGGTGAAGAAATGACCGCCGAACGCCATCCGCAGGACGCTGGTAACGACGCCGAACACGACCGCGCCGGCATAGGCCAACGGCCGCCAGACCGGCGGCGTCAATGCGGCCGGCGCCAGGGTCCAGAACGCGGTCGCGCCCTCGCCGGAGAAAAACGAACAATTCCGGCCGCACTCGCCGCGCGGGTCCCACCACGCCATGAATTTCCACGGGCCGTTGAATTCCGTCACCATCACCGGACGCGGCCGTCCCCAATGGCTCTTGAACGTCAGGTTGGTCAGGATGCCCGCGCTGAGCAGCATGGTGATCAACAGGAACGCCACGGTCCGGCCCGACATCAGCAGCGGGCGATCGGGACGGAACATCTTCACGGCCAGCGCGACGATCGCGGGGACCGCAAAACCCCATGCCACCCACATCGCGGCGTTGCGCGCAAACGAGGCAAACGCATCCGATTTCAGCGGAAAGGTCCTGGCCGCGGGATCGTAGAACAGCGCGGCAAGCTGCAGATCATATTCGGGATGAATCCCGAACACGATCCCGATTACGAGCGCGAGCCCGAGCGCAACGATCAATCCGGCGCGGTTCATGACGCGCGGTTTAGAGCATGATCCCGAAAAGGGGAAAACCGGCTTTCGGATAGGATCATGCTCAATCAAAAGGATATGGCTAGAGTCCGATTCAACGCAGTTGAACCAGACTCTAGCCGACCGCAGCAGGCATGAAAAGCCCGCACGGCCTCAAGTCAGCGCCGGCGGATCAGGCGGCCGGGGGACACGTGGCTCGCGCCACGCGCCGGCATTGCGCCCGGCGATCAGCCAATAGGTGAATCCCGCCATGACCCCGGCGCCCGTCATGATTTCGAGGTGGCGGCGCACGACGCCTTCGAAATGCAGGGTCGCCGGGTCGAATGGAATCAGGCCGAGATAGCAGGCGGCGCCGCAGATCGCGCCGCCGGCGGCGTAGGCCAATATGCCGCGGATATAAAACGCTTCGGTAATGAGTACCAGGATCATCGCCGGCACCAGAGCGAAGCCGCTGACGAAGATGAAGCCGAAACCGAGCACGATGTTGAGCGTATCGGGGTCGGGTGGCTCGATGCCGAGGTCAGTGAACTCGGGATAGAGCAATGCCAGCACAACGATCATTCCGGCCACGAAGCAAGCAGCCAGAAATCCGAACAGGATCACGAACAGCCGGCCGATCACCGCCATGATCGCGGTCCATTTGCGATAGCGGCAAGCATGTCTTTCGTCATGCCCGACGTCATGCCGGGTATCGACGTCTTTGTCTCGACATCAAGACGTGGATGGCCGGAATAATTCCGGCCATGACGGACATATAGTCCATGCTTGACAAGCACACGCCTCAATCCGTCATCGCCATGGCGCGAAGCGCCTGACGCTCGCGCGCGGACAGTTTCTCGGTCTCGGATTTCAACTGCCCGCAGGCGGCCAGGATATCGCGGCCGCGCGGGGTGCGCACCGGCGAGGAATATCCGGCATTGAAAATGTATTCGGAAAATTTCTCGATCTGATCCCAGTCCGAGCATTCATAGCGCGTGCCGGGCCACGGATTGAAGGGAATCAGGTTGATCTTGGCGTGGATGCCCTTGAGCAGTTTCACCAGCCGTTTGGCGTCGTCGAGCGAGTCGTTGACGCCCTTCAGCATCACATATTCGAACGTGATCCGCTTGGCGTTGGAGGCCGCGGGATAATCGCGGCACGCCTGCATCAACTCCGCGATCGGATATTTGCGGTTCAGCGGAACGAGCTCGTTGCGCAACTCGTCGCGCACCGCATGCAGCGAGATCGCCAGCATCACGCCAATCTCTTCTCCGGTGCGGATGATGTTCGGCACGACGCCGGACGTCGACAGCGTGATACGGCGCTTCGAGATGCCGATGCCTTCATTGTCGGCGACGATCAGAAGCGCGTCGCGCACCGCATCGAAATTGTAGAGCGGTTCGCCCATCCCCATCATCACGATGTTGGTGACGAGGCGATGGGTCTTCTCCTCTCCCGGAGGCGAGGACGCCGAAGAAGGCCAGTCGTTCAGCCGGTCGCGCGCGACCATGATCTGGCCGACTATCTCACCTGCCGTGAGATTGCGCACCAGACGCTGGGTGCCGGTGTGGCAGAAGGAACAGTTCAGCGTACAGCCGACCTGCGAGGAGACGCACAGCGTGCCACGATCGGTTTCGGGTATGTAGACGCATTCGACTTCATGCGGCTTCTCGAGATTATTGCCGCCTGGCAATCGCAGCAGCCATTTCCGGGTTCCGTCGTTGGATATCTGCTCGGCGACGACTTCGGGGCGATCGACCGTGACGTGCTTTTCCAGTTCGGCGCGCATGTCCTTCGAGACGCTGGTCATCTCGCCGAACGTCCTTGCGCCGCGGAGATACATCCAGTGCCAGAGTTGCTGGACCCGCATCCGGCGCTGCGCCGGCGCAACGCCGATGGCGGCGAGGTGTTCGGATATCTGCGCGCGCGACAAGCCGATCAGCGACGGCTTCGCCGGCGGCACATAGGTTTCAAGCGGGGTTTTTTCCAGTGGAACGTCACCGACCAACATGCCGCTTTCGTGCGGCACGCCGGCGATGGCGGCGGCCTCAGACGGGCCGGTGTTCGAGTTGCGGGGCGCTTCGCTCATGCCGCATGACATAAGCCTTTCGCGCCCCCCTGAAAAGCCGGCAAATACTTCAGGCCTTCAGAGTCCTTCACCGTTTCACGGAAATGGTGAAGGACTCCAGCTTCTTGATTTGACGCGTTTTCTTCACGCGAACCGGATTCCATCCTCGGGTCAAGCCCGAGGACATGCGTCGCGCAAAAACGCTCTAACGCCTGCAGTCCTGCGCGACCTTGTCCAGCGCCTGGGTCAGGCCCTTCAATGAAAAGATGTCGACGGTTTGCGTCCCCTTGGACGAGACGCCCTTGACCGTTGCATCGGCGGACTTGCGCATCGCATCGATCAGCCGGCCTTCCTCGGCGGCATTCTTGATCCAGATGCCGTCGCCCTGGGTGTACATTTCGAAGCTCGCCCCGCCGACTTCGAGCGTGGCCTCCGAACCCGGCTTGAGCCGATATCCCATCGTGACCGACACTTCGTTCACAACTTTTTCCGCCGGCCGTGTCGAGATGAAAGCATAGGCCGGATCGCGCGGCCGGTTCGGCGGATTGGTTTTCGAAGACGACGGCTTGGCGAGAGCGAAGCAGACCTTCTTGCCGTTCGGTGACGCGGTATAGGCGCCCCACGCGCCGAACTGTCCGAGCAGCGTCGGCTCCGACCCGCCGGCTGTCGGCGCGCCGAACGCGGGAGCAAGGCCGATGCCGCCTGCCAGCAGACTTCCGACCAGAACCGTCAGCAATTGCCGCATAGACATCATCAAATCTCGTCCTTCATCATTGTGACTGGAAGATGGCTTGATGCGCGCGGGTCACGCATCATTCGGGAATAGCTGGAAACGCCTGATTTGTGAAGGCGGCTCCATCCTCGCGGCTTGCGTCACGATTCGCAAGCGAGCAGCGCGGATCCGACGTCGCTGGACGTGCGCAGGCGCTTGCGCGAAATATTGCGCACGTTCAAGAATTCACGATTGCGAAGTCAACTACGGCCGGGAATCACTGGTGCGAATGAAAAAGCGTGATGGTTGCAGTCGGCGACGCGTTATGAGGTCATGACGGCGTGGAGAGAGCCCGCGGATTCACGACCACGACCGGCCGGTCACGCATGGAGCACTCAACCCTCTGCATTTCCTATTCCGCGCTTCAACGCCGCGCGCGCAGCCTCGCGATGCTCCGGCGTGATATGGGCGGCGACGATCCTGATCGCCGTCGCAAGCACCGCGGCATCGTCGGTGAAACCAAGCACCGGCAGCACGTCGGGAACAAAGTCGAACGGCAGGATGAAATAGGCGATGGCGCCGAGCAGCGATGCCTGCACGTGGCGCGGCGTCTGCTTGTCGAAAGCACAGTAGTAGGCGGCCAGCAGATCTTCCGCGAACGGTACGTTGGCAATGACGCGCTTCAGCTTGCTCCAGAACCGCCGGCGCACGCTGTCGCGATCCTGCGCCAGCCGCTCGGCCGGCTCAAATCCCACGCTGTGTTCGAATGCCATCGTCAAGGGTCCTGAAATATCACGGCCGCGGATCGTCGAAATCCGCCTTCCCAACATGTGGGAGTTCAGTTTCCCCACCGCAACACCGGTTTCGGCTCAGGTCTCGCCGAACTGCCTTGCGATCGCATTCATCGCTTCCGCGAGCCCGATATCGCGCGCGGTTACGCCGCCGGCGTCATGGGTCGCGAGCACGACCTCCACCGTCCTGTAGACGTTGCGCCATTCCGGATGGTGATCGTTCTTTTCGGCGACCAGCGCAGCGCGCGTCATGAAACCGAACGCCTCGTTGAAGTCCCGGAATGTGAAGGTGCGGGCGATCGCATCGCGGCCCGGAACCTCCGACCAGCCTGACAACGCCTCGACCGCTGCCTTTCTCGCGCCCCCCGACAGCCGTTCCGCCATGTCCATCCATCTCCTCCGACCGAATCGATCCGGTGCCGCAACTGCCGGTTAGAAACAGGCTTTTCCGTCAATCATGACGAAAGCCTGGCCCAGGTTCCACCGGAAGGCCGCCGGAATGCGAGCGCAACCATAATTGGCAAGCATGACATCCGGTTCCACGTGCTTGTCTACCAGACCGGCCGCCAATAGTCCCGCCGGAGTCAAGCGCGACGCGCAGGCTTGCGCTTGTCATACTGGCCCACGTAATTGCGGTCGCGGCATTTCACTCCTGACGCTGTGCGCGCGCATGGGGCGCTACCGGTTACTGCCAGTCGCTGTCGGCCCACAACAGCACTGACGGCGGGGTCGGAAATGTTGCTTTTTGACCGGATCGGGTATATAAGAGACATAAGGAATATATCTTATCGAAGGACGCTGTAAACCGTTCTGCTGCCCGTCGCGCCATATATCCCCGGCGAAGTTCCAGCAAAAGCGCGGAGAGTTTTCGCTGGGAATGCCCACAGGGAACAGGCTAGACCGGGGAGCTTGTCAATGAGCCCGGCGATGGTATGCGCAAGATCGTCGATGCATCATGCGGGGTTCTGCGCCGACGCCGGCCTCGCATCCGTTCCTGATTTCGCGGAGTCTTCGAGATGACCTTTGTCGTCACCGAAAATTGCATCAAGTGCAAATACATGGATTGTGTGGAGGTATGTCCGGTGGACTGCTTCTACGAAGGCGACAATATGTTGGTCATCAATCCGAACGAGTGCATCGACTGCGGCGTCTGCGTACCGGAATGTCCGGCGGAAGCCATCAAGCCCGACTCCGAGCCGGACCTCGAAAACTGGCTCAAGCTGAACGCTGAATATTCTTCGGTCTGGCCGAACATCACCATCAAGCGCGATGCCCCCGCCGATGCGAAAACTTTCGACGGCGTCACCGGCAAACTGGAGCAATATTTCTCGGCAAATCCCGGGCAAGGCGATTGAACGAGACCAACGGTTGCGACGTCAGCTTTGATCTCGCTGATTTTGGATCGAATCGACCCAAAATCATGGACGTGATCGATACCGGCACTTTAAGAAGCGGGACACTTTCCCCCATCCGCTCCAGGACTCACATCACCGGAGCGGCGATGTAACTGCATCCGGGTAAAGAGGCAATGACGCGGCTTGCGGCTGAAAATATCAAAGTGAAGCGAGCCTATGACTCTCCTGCGGCTGGCGACGGCACGCGGATCCTGGTTGACCGCTTGTGGCCCCGGGGCCTTCGCAAGGAGGACGCCGCTATCGATCATTGGCTGAAAGACATCGCGCCCAGTACCGACCTGCGCAAGTGGTTTGCTCATGATCCCGCGCGCTGGCAGGAGTTTCGACAGCGATACACGGATGAGGTTCACCAACACCCGGAACAGCTCGACGAACTGCGCGCATACGCCCGGTCAGGCCGCATAACGCTCGTCTTTGCAGCCCATGACGAAGCGCATAATAACGCAGTCGTCCTGAGGGAGGTCCTTCTGGGCCGCGTCGGCACCGGGCCTGCCCACTCTGCCTAGAGCCTTGTCGCTTCTGACGGAATCAGAAGCGGGGCTCTATGATATTGTTTTGACGCGTTTTCTTGACGCGAAC
>JBIQHO010000136.1:0-9079 GCA_044508545.1 Bradyrhizobiaceae bacterium
GCCAGACCCGTCCACAAAAACCAATGACAAAGACCCCAAGCCACAAAAAAGGCCTTGGCGTCTTTACGCTGGTCATGATGGCTGTGCTGATCGGGCTTGGCGTGTGGCAATTGCAGCGTCGGACCGAAAAGCATGTTCTCATCGCTGTCCTCTCCGAGCGTCTTGCAGAAAAGCCATCTGCATTGCCGAACCCATCAGACTGGACGGCGTTGTCGCCGGACAAAGACGAGTTCCGCCGCGTGAGCTTTTCCGCGACCTACGAGTCGCGGCCCGACGCGATGGTCTACACCTTCGCCTCGGCGGTGCGCCCGGATGTCGGGGTCGGTACCTGGGCATTTCTGCCGGCGCGGCTGCCCGGCGGCGGCACGGTCGTTATCAATGCGGGCTTCGTGCCAAACACCGTGCAGGATCGCAGCCAGCAGGACCGCGCCGTGAGTCCGCTGGTGACCGGTCAGCCGGTCGTAATGACCGGCTATCTCCGCTTTCCAGAGAAGGCTGGTCTGCTGACGCCGTCACCCAGCCGCGACAAGCGGCTGTGGTTCTCCCGCGATATCGGCGCGATGGCTCAGACCCTTGGCTGGGAAAACGTTGCACCCTTCTACATCGACCTCGAGACGCCGGTGCCCGCGAGTGGTGTCCCGAAGCCTGGTCCGCTCGACGTGCATCTGAAAGACGATCACCTGCAATACGCCATCACCTGGTTCGGCCTCGCGGCCGCGCTGATGTTCGCCTTCGGAGCGTGGTGGCGCAGTCAACGGCGCTCAATATAGTTTCGCAAAATAAGCTCGAAACTTTCCTTGCACCTGTTCATGCGCACCGTTCGGAACGAGCCCTGGAACTCGACAAATCGATGCGCGCCGCCGATGGTCGGCAAAAGCCGCAAAGCTTCGATGGGGATTAACTCGCTCGAGGGACGACGGCGCTTTCGAGCGGAGCGTTCGCCGGACTCGACCCCGGGGATGGATACCGGTCCGCGTGAAGAAAATGCGTTAAATCAAAGCCATGGAGGTCTGATCCTGGTCCGAACCGGAAGCTGAGGTTGCGAGGCTATAGCTAGGCCCAGAGTTCCGCAGAGAGGGCTGGACGAACATTCATACGAAGGCCCGATTTGCGCCGATCGGTCGGGAGAGGTCGATTGAGGCCATATTAAACGGAGATTCCCGAGCCCGGCAGCCACAAGAGCGCGGTGTTTCGCAATGCGATCGCGCCGCCGGCGTGCGTCCCATCTTTCTGCCGCGGTGCAGTCCGGTCTTCAATCCGATCCAGCAGGTCTTCGCCGATCGAACACCCATGCGACGCCGCCTGGCAAAAACAGGATTCGCCGCATTCCAAAATGTCGTGATCGCATCGCCGCCGCCTACATCAGGCGATAATAGCGGTCGAACATGATCCACAGCGTGCCGCCGACCAGAATGAGAAGCACGACGGCCGCAAAGCCAAGCATGACCAGTCTGTTCTGCGACGATGATTTCAGGTCGATGCGCAGGAAGTACAGCAAGTGGATGACAACTTGTGCAATCGCAGTGACAGCGATGATGACAAAGGTCTGCGTCGGCGGCAGCGAGCGAGCGGCGACGAGACCAAATGGAATGACGGTCAGGACTGACGCGAGGACGGTTCCCACCAGGCATGACTTCGTCGTGACGTCCTTGCGATGCTGCATGGCGGGTCCGTCCGGCGATGGCGGCGCGGCTGCCATGCTAGAGCGTTTTCGAGCGAAGTGGAATCCGGTTCGCGTCAAGAAAACGCGTCAAATCAAAAATATAGAGCCCGCTTCTGATTCGGTCAGAAGCGCAAAGGCTCTAGATCCGGAAAAGCGGAAACCGGTTTTCGGAAAACATCATGCTCACACAAAAAGATAAGCGGCCAGCTTGAGTCAACGCAGTTGAGACAGACCCTGGCTAGAGAAGCGCCGGGAGATAAACGAGGGAGAAGATATTGATCCAGACGATCACGAGGAAATGCCAGAACAGGCCAAGCCGGTAGATCCGCGAGGCGACGAACGGGGTCACCCCCCGCAACATGACTTCGCATCCCAAGAGGACGATGCACACCAGGCCGACACTCACGTGAGCGCCGTGAGCACCGACCAGCGTGAAGAAGGCCGAGAGATAGCCGCTTCGCCATGGACCTGCATCGGCGATGGCCATGCCGTGGAATTCCGCGATCTCTGCGGCAACGAAGCCTGATCCGAGCAGGAACGTCACGCCCAGCCAGAGCACCGCACGCCGACCTCGCTCGGCTGCGATTGCAACGCTGGCGAAGCCGAACGTCGCGCTGCTCGCCAGCAGCACCATGGTTTGAGCGAAAATGTGCCGGAGGCTGAACAGCGCATGTCCGGTTGGACCATCGGCCGTGCTGCGGGCCATCGCCACAAAGATCGCGCAGAGCAGCGCGAAAACGATCGCATCGCTCGTCAGGCAGATCCAGAAGCCGTAGGTTTTCTCCTCGATGGCGCGTTCGGCTGCCCCGGTTTCAGTCTCGTCGTCATTGTCCGCGGTGATAACGGTGTCGGTCACGTCGACGTCCCAGGGGCGAGTGCGGCGGACATCGGGCGATGGTTCTCGATTGCTTCGACCTCGTTCGCCGGGATGCGATGTCCGGCACGATCATGGAACGTCAGCCACAGGAGTGCGGCAAACATGCCTAACCCGCCGACGGCGGCCAGCCACCAGATGTACCAGATCATTGCAAAGGCGAAGACGAACGACATCGCGCCAAGCGTGATTGCGGCGCTGCTGTTGCCGGGCATGACGATGTCGTGGAAGCGCGCAGGAGGTCTGCGGTTCGCGGTTTCCGCCTGCTTCATGGCCCACCAAGGATCAATGCCATGCACCCGTGGCATGACGGCGAAGTTATAGGGCGCGGGCGGCGAGGCGGTCGCCCATTCGAGCGTTCGGGCGTCCCAGGGATCGCCGTCCGAGACGGCAAGCGCCGCGCGGTCGCGGATGCTGACGGCGATCTGGACGGCGAGGAATGCGATACCGCACAGGATGAAGAGAACGCCGCATTGGGCGACGATGAGATACGGCTGCCAGTCGGCGACATCGCTGCGGTTGAGGCGCTGCGGCATGCCCATCAGGCCGAGAACATACAGCGGCAAGAAGGCCAGGCAGAAGCCGACGATCCAGCACCAGAAGGCGCGCCGGCCCCATTTCTCATCAAGGCGAAAGCCGAACGCCTTGGGAAACCAGTACTGGTAACCGGCGAAATAGCCGAACAGAGCCCCGGGGATCAGCAGGTTGTGGAAGTGCGCCACCCGGAATGTGGTGTCGTGGATATTGGCCGGCGCCACGGCAAACAGGAAACCGGAGACACCGCCGACGAGAAACGTCACGATGAACCCGAGCGTGAACAGCATCGGCACCGAGAATTGCACGCGGCCCCGATACATCGTGAGCAACCAGGCCGCGATCGTCACGATCGTCGGCACGGCGATCAGCGGAGCCGCGCTGCCAAAGAAGGCGTTGACGTCGGCGCCCGACCCGAGGGTGAAGAAATGGTGCAGCCAGACGACCAACGAGAGCACCGTGATCGCCACAGTGGAGTAGATGAGGGGATTGTATCCGGACAATTTCCTGCCCGAGAAGGTTGCCACCACCTCGGAGTAGATGCCGAACGCCGGCAGGATCAGGATGTAAACGTGTGGATGGCCCCAGATCCAGAACAGGCTGACATAGTTTGCGACGTTGCCGCCGCCCTGGAGGCCGGTGAAAAAGTGCGTGCCGAGGTGACGGTCGAGACCGAGCAGGGCAGCGGCAACGATCAGGGCCGGATAGGCGAATATGATCAATATGCTGGTGCATAGCGCCGCCCAGGTGAAGAGCGGCATCATCATCAGTCGCATCCCCGGCGCGCGTCGCTTGACGATCGTAACAAGAAAACTGATTCCCGCCAGCATCGAGCCGATGCTGCTGAGCAGGACCGCCCAGATCCAGTAATCGACGCCGACGCCCGGATTGAACTGTATTCCCGACTGGGGCGGGTAGGCGGTCCAGTAGGCGGTCGAGAATTTGCCGATAACCAGCGAGATCATCACCAAGGCGGCGCCGGATGCGGTGAGCCACAGCCCCACCGCATTCATGAACGGAAACGCCACCCGCCGCGCGCCGATCTGCTGCGGAACGACGATGTTGAGCAGGCCAAGCACGAACGGCATCGCCACGAAGAACATCATGATGGTGGCGTGAGACGTGAAGATCTGGTCGAAATGATCCGGCGGCAGATAGCCGTGCGGTTCGAATGCGAACGCCTGCTGGGTGCGTATCATCAGGGCATCGATGACGCCGCGCACCAACATGATCAGCGCCAGCGTCACGTACATGATGCCGATTTTCTTGTGGTCGAGGCTCGTCAGCCATTCGGCCCACAAATAGCGCCATCGACCGAGCCAGGTGATGAGCGCGACCACGCTTAGTGCAGTGCACACGACGGTCAGCGCACCTGCCATGGCGATGCCGCTATAAAACGGCAGGGCGTCAATCGTCAGCTTACCGAGCATATCAATTGGTCTTCAGAGAGAGGGAGCGATGCTGTCGCGATTATGATGGAACCGGGCGATGCATTCTCCAGCATTTCGAGAGTACCGGGTAGGACCGCGAGGTCAATTGAAATTGCGGGTGGGTCGCCAAGACCGATCGGCGCGCTCCGTATATCATTGATAATACTTGTTAATCTCATATCTTTCAAGCTCTATGCCGAACCCTGAGCGAGGCTTGCCGAAAGTGGCATCGGCTGGCCGGGCGGGTCGTCGCAGAAGGTCCAGGAGCCGGCGACGCGGGACTGCCGGGCCGCTGTTGCAAACCTGTGATGACTTACCCTCACCCAACGTGATGAAGAGATCGGCCGGTTCATTCGGAAGGGATGATCTCGACGATGTTGTAGCGGGTTTTCCCGCAGACAACGTCACCCTTGTCGATCAATTGCAATGCGGGCTTCATCCGAGACAGAGCCTGCTCGTGCTCGGGAAGGAGAACTGCCATTGCCGGGGTGTTCAGTGCAGCCAGATCGTCCAGCGAAACCGCGCTGATCGGTCCATTCACGTAAACCAGCATGTTGTGGTTGGTTGCATCGCCGTTCGCGACGTAAAGACGGCCCGGTCTCTGCTGAAGGGTGGCGGCAATCGCCTGGCCAGCCAGCCGGCTTTCCTGAAACAACTGCGGAGCGAACGGCATGACGATCCAGCTTCTAACCAGCAGGCCGCCAAAAATCGCATAAGTCACAACCAGTGCAGACACGATGACTTTGCGGTGGCTGTGAAGCCAGTGCTCGAACATCAGCCCGCAAACGACTGCTAACGTCATGGTTCCCGGCATGACGTAGCGCGCAGCCACTTTACCTGGCCAGACCAGGAGAATGAGCGTGCAAGCCGCGGAGTAAAGTATCGCGGCCAGCAGCAGGTCATCCCGCGAATTTCGCCATCTTCGGACGGCGATCACGATCGCCGGTCCAATCAGAATGGAGCCTGGCAGGAATTCAACAGCCAGACTCTTGACGAAATCCAGATGTCCGAGAACCGTCGAAACGCCGGCGGTGGTATGCGCCAGACGCGAATGAGCTTGCCAGGTCCCGATATCGCCTGGCCGATAAACGAGGCCATACCAGCCGCCGATGACGAGTCCGGCACCAATGTGCGCTGCGATAAACGCCGGCATCTGATGACGCTGTTTCAGAAGGATGTAAGCGCCAACGCCGAGAGTAAAGTAGGCAACTTCCTGCGGCCCCTTCGTGAGACCGGCGAGAGCGATCAAAAGGCTGATGCAGAGCCATCGTCCGGGCGTCGTGCTGTCGTTGCGAGTGCCTTGCCACCAGATGCAAAATCCGCCGAACAGCAGGACCGAAAGGACGATGTCAGGTTCGGCGTTGATGAATTTGGGCGCGACGACCGGCATGCTGATCCAGCAAAGCGCGCCGAAAATTGCGGCACTTTTGCCGGTAGTGGATCGAAGCAGGCTGTAGATCAGCAGCGTTCCGGCAAGAAAGAAGCAAAGGTGAGGAATGCGCAACGACCATAGCGACACGCTTCCCGTCGCTTCGCCAAAGAGCGCGGCTATCCATGACAGCAGGACCGGCCGCTCCGCGAATCTCTCGCCGTAAATGAATGGCGTCAGCCAATGACCATCCTCCAGCGCACCGCGTGCAATGGCGATGATCCGTCCTTCCTCGAGGTTGGACGCGCGAATGATGGCGGCAGGCACGGCCTGAACCAGAAAGAGGCCGATGACCCATAGGATCGGCCATCGCGACCTGTCCAAACCGGAAAAGCGGGAGAGCATCCATTCTCCCGGGACAAATGCGATGTCCCATAACCGTACCACGGCAGAGCGCCCACTGGCCTGATCCGAACCCATTGTGTTCCTTGAGGAACTCACCCCCGCGGCGCTGGTCCTGGGAGAGTGCAGAGACCGATGTATTTGCGCATCATGAGGGGACAGCGGCGCGCCGGCATTGTGTCAACGATGCCGGCGGAGCGCGTCGCCGCTCAGTGCGAATTCAACGTCGGGCTAGTCGTCCTGCGCGCCTTCGAGGTCTTTCACCTTGAGGCCATGCTCGATGAAGAAACGATACTGCCTTGAATTTTCTTCGTAGAACGGTTTGTCTTCCACCGGGCCGTACAGTTCGAAGCCGTAGTTGTTGAATTCGCCGGCCGGCGACTCGTCCTTGACCGAGGACATTTCCAGAATGACGCCAAAAGACGGGGCGCGCAGGATCTTCAATTGATCGATCAGCTTGGTCGCCGCCTTGACGCCGGTTCGCTGCAGCGTCACCACGGCAGGCGGCCAATTCTGGTGATCGGGAAATGAACATACGATCGAATACATGCGCGTGGCGGCGGGCGGCGAATTAGGATCGTTCGGATTGTAGCTGCCCCGTTTATTCAGGCCCGATGCGGCCACCGAGCGGCCGGTCCGCCAGGTCACTTCTTCACCGCTTTTGAGCTTGACCGTGAACTCGGCATCGGCGGGCGTCCAATGCTTGCCGTCGTCGGAGCGAGCGAGAATCCCGCCGCCCGCTTCCCGTGGCCGCCACAGGATGAAGCACCAGTTGATAAAAACCGGGCAGATGCGGATGGTCGAGCCGACGCTTCGGCCGAGCAGGCTATGCCAAAATTCGCCCTCTTTGGCGTTGTCAGATTGGGCAAGTTCGGGTGATGACGCCTGAAGCAGCTTCAGTCGCGGCACTTCCACGTTGTCAAGACCGCCAAGACCCGGATGGTTCTCCAGGAACGCGGGTAGGCGCGACTTAGCCATGAATGTTCTCCTAGGTCGGGGGGGAGGGAGTTCCGGTGCATGATTAAGGATTCCGCACCGGGCTTCAATGTAATTGATCGATTGCGTAACGGCCGACAGCGCCGAAAGGCCGGCGTGTCCGCCATCAACGACGGAACGGGATCCGCGGCAATGCTCTGTCCTGTTGCGGACACGCGCGGGGCGTGGCCAAACGTCGCAACGGTCGGGCGGTTTCCGCAAGTCTGTATCGTCCGCCGCCGTCGTGCCGAGGCACTTCGCGCAATTGAAACGAAGGGGCAACCGTTCGTGCAATCGGGCACGGTGTCAAAACGATCTCGATCGCCCCGATCTAGCAGTGCATGCGGTGCGAATATTTGCGGCGCGAATATTTGCCCGCGCATTGCGTGCACTCTTGCACCGCGCCGTTTCTCGCAGCTGGATCGACCAGTCTGTACCTGATAAATAACTGAGCAGGAAGTGCTATCCGAGTAGCATATTTAGATGGTCGACGTGCTCGCGCAGGCCGCGAAAACAAGGGGTCTCCGCGCATTGATCCCGAACGCAGCACTCGATCGATCGCATCGCAGTTGGCGCTCGATCGCAAGCGAAAAAAATACACATTTCTGGGATCAACGCCCTTGCGCTTTCTAACGATTCTAGTCTAGCATAACTTACCGTCGCCGATCATGTGGGTCTGAGAACGGCGGGTCACGAGCGGGAAACGTCTATCTAACATAAGCCTTAACACCCGCCCGATCATATGGATCTGAGGACGAGGGATCATGAGCAAAAAGCCCCTAGCGTCATGGCGTTTAATGCCACTTGTTGCGCTAGCTACGACTACAGCCATATGGGCAGCGTTGCCGAGCGTGGCTAACGCGGCCGATGCAGCGGCCGGCAAGCAATTATTCGAAGCAAAAACGTGCGGCGCGTGCCACACCATCGGCGGGGGGGATCTTGTTGGTCCCGACCTGAAGAACGTCACCAAGGAGCGCTCCGGCGAATGGCTGCACTCCTGGATTTCGGCGCCGGACGCGATGATCGCGAAAAAGGATCCGATTGCGGTCGAGCTGCTCGCCAAATACCATGGCATGGAGATGCCCAATCTGGGCCTCAGCTCCACTGAAGTTGACAATATCCTTGCATTTCTGGAGTCGGGCGGAGGCGGCGGATCGGCTGCTGCTGCGGCGGCGCCTGCCCTCAAGGGTGATGCCGAAAGAGGCAAGGATCTGTTCACGGGCAATGACCGCTTTGCGAATGGCGGGCCGCCCTGCATGGCTTGCCACAGCACCGGTGGCCTTGGAGCGTTCGGCGGCGGCAAGCTTGGTCCTGATTTGACTGAAGTGGCGAAGCGCCTCGGTGGAACGAGCGGATTGAGTGCCTGGCTTGCCGGTTTGCCCACGCCGACCATGAAGGCGGTCTGGTCGAAGCAGCCGCCGACCCCGCAGGAGCGTGCGGATGTGGCTGCTTTCCTTGCGCAGGAAGGTCTGGCTGTGCGTTCGGCCTCGGCGATCTGGCAGCTGGCGGGTCTGACCGGGCTTGGTGCCGCAGTCCTGCTTTTGATTGCGGGCTTCCGTTGGCGGAACCGGTTAAAGTTCGGTGTCCGGCGTCCGATGATGGCTACACCTACGACTGGACGAAGCACGGGTCCATACAACGGTGGTTGGTTTACGGGTACGTATGCCGACGGCTGGATTGGAAGATTTAAGGGTACTGACGGTAACAGGCCGCGCGGCCGGACGAATGCACCGAGGAGACACTGATGAGCTGGATACTGGATCTCGTTAATCCCCGGGAGCGCAAGTGGGAAGAGTTCTACCGCAACCGCTGGTCCCACGATAACGTCTTCC